>NZ_JBEYFS010000052.1:0-58718 GCF_040634475.1 Streptomyces sp. NPDC007095 | reverse complement strand
CGAGAAACGGTCTCGTCCCAAACAGCATCGGCGTGCCGGATAAGTCAAAGGTCAGTGGGTTGATGCGGTGAAGCCCACCCGTTTTCCCCGAGGGCGCCCGGCGGCTGGCCGCCTGGTGCGCCGTGATCCTGCTCGTCGCCGGTGTGGCGTGGGTCGGGATCCGGCTGTGCGGGGAGTTCCGTACGGCGATCGTGCCCGTGCTGCTCGCGCTGCTCGGCACCGCGCTGCTCGGGCCGATGTACCGGCGGCTGGTGTACGTCGGGGTCAACCGGTCGCTGGCCGCGGGGCTCACCTGTGTCGCGGTGGTCGTGGTCGTCGGCGGCGCCGTCTACATCGTGGTCGCCGCGCTCATCGACACCGGGGACCAGATCATCGCCTCCCTCAGGCTGGCCGCGCGGTCCGTCGCCCAGCACTTCGGCGCGGCGGGCACCTCCCTCGACGACCTCGCCGCCAACGCCAAGGACCTGCTGACCAAGTTCGGCGGGACGGCCGCGTCCAATGTCATCAGTGGCGTGAGCGTGGTGGGCGAGTCCATCGCCATGGCCGTACTGGCACTGCTGCTCGTCTTCTTCTTCCTCCGCGACTCCCACCGCACCGCGGGGCTGCTGCGCTCGCTGGCGCCGCGCGGCACCGCGGACACGGTGGAGGCCATGGCCCGGCGCGCCTTCGGCGCCGTCGAGGGCTTCATGCGCGGGACCACGGTGATCGCCCTCATCGATGCCCTGTGCATCACGATCGGGCTGCTGATCCTGCGCGTCCCGGGCGCGGCCGGGCTCGGTGCGCTGGTCTTCGTGGGGGCGTTCATCCCCTACCTCGGCGCTTTCCTCTCCGGCGCGGTGGCCGTGCTGGTAGCGCTCGCCGACCGGGGGTTCGTGATCGCGCTGTGGGCGCTCGGGGTCGTTCTCGCCGTGCAGGTCCTCGAAGGGCATGTGCTGCAGCCGATGATCCAGAGCCGGACCGTGCAGATGCACCCGGCGGTGGTGATGCTGACGATCACGGCGGGCGCGTCCGTCGCGGGCATCCTGGGCATGCTGCTCGCCGTACCGCTGACGGCTGCCGGCTTCGGGGTCCTCGCGGAGCTACGGACCCACTACGAGTCGGCCTCCCCGTCTCCACCGGACGCCTCGTCTCCACCGGCCTCCCCGTCTCCACCGGCCTCCCCGTCTCCACCGGCCTCCCCGTCTCCACCGGCCTCCTCGTCTCAACCGGACTCGTAGAACTCGAACCAGATGCTTTTGCCCTCGCCCCGTGGGTCGACGCCCCAGGAGTCGGCGAGGAATTCCACGAGCACCAGCCCACGTCCGGAGGACGCCAGTTCGCCGGGGTGGCGGCGGTGCGGCAGGTCGTCGCTGGCGTCGGTGACCTCGATCCGCATCCGGCGGTCGTCCGTACCGCCGGTCACCTCGGCGACGAGCAGCGCGTCGGTGTCGGTGTGGACGAGGACGTTGGTCAGCATCTCGGAGACGAGGAGGACCGCCGAGTCGCGCTGGTCGGCGGAGGCCCAGTCGTGCAGCATCTCGCGCAGCTGCTGGCGGGCCCCCGAGATCCGCTCAGGCTCGGCCTGCGCCACGGTCAGCGCGGTGCGGCGCACCGAGGGGGAGAGCGGGGCCGCGACCGTGTCGCCGTACCCCTTGCCCTGCCGGCTCAGCAGCAGCACCGCTATGTCGTCCTCGCGCCGGTCGGCCAGCGGTCCGGGGGTGTGGTGCGAGGAGGGGCCGTGCACGCCCTGGACCAGCGCGTCGGCGAGCTCCTCCATGTCGCCGTCATGGGACTCCAGGATGTGGCGGATACGGCGCCACCCGGTGTCGAGGTCGTGGCCGCCGGTCTCGATCAGCCCGTCGGTGCAGAGCAGCATGGTCTCGTCGGGCTCCAGGGCGAGCCGGGTCGTGGGGTAGTCGGCGTCCGGGTCTATGCCGAGCGGCAGTCCGCCCGACGTGGGCCGTATCAGCACCGTCCCGTCCGCCATGCGTATCGCGGGGTCCGGGTGCCCCGCGCGGGCGAAGTCCAGGATGCCGGTCGCCGGGTCCACCTCGACGTACAGGCAGGTCGCGAAGCGCGGGTCCGCGGTGTTGCCGCCGCTCTCGCCGGTGGAGCCGTACGTCACCGAGTCCGTGATCCCGCACAGGAACCGCGAGGCCCGGGAGAGGACGGCGTCGGGCCGGTGGCCCTCGGAGGCGTACGCGCGCAGGGCGATACGGAGCTGGCCCATCAGCCCGGCGGCGCGCACGTCGTGGCCCTGGACGTCACCGATGACCAGGGCGAAGCGGCCGGTCGGCAGCGGGATCACGTCGTACCAGTCGCCGCCGACCTGGAGGCCGCCGCCGGTGGGGACATAGCGCGCGGCGACCTCCATGCCCGGCATCTGCGGGCCGAGGGTGGGCATCATCGAGCGCTGCAGGCCGTCGGTGAGCTCCCGCTCCGTCTCGGCTGCCACGGCCCGGGAGAGGGCCTGAGCGAGCATCCGGGCCACGGTCGTCAGCACCGAGCGCTCATCGGGCGTGAAGCTGACGGGGTAGGTGAAGGCCGCCATCCACGCGCCCATCGTGCGCCCGGCCACGGTCAGCGGCAGAAAGGCCCAGGACTCCCGCCCGAAGTGCTGGGCGAGCGGCCAGGAGACGGGATAGCGCTCCTTGTAGTCCTCCGGAGAGGAAAGGTAGACGGCCCGGCCCGTGCGGACGACCTCCGCGGCCGGGTAGTCGGTGGACAAGGACATATGCGTGAAAGGGCCCTCGTCCCCCGGCTTCTGCCCGTGGTGGCCGATGACGGTGAGCCGGTCCCCGTCCACGCCGAAGACGGCCAGCCCGTCCGGTGTGAACCCCGGCATCGACAGGCCCGCCGCGACCCGCAGTACCTCGGCCGTGGACCGTGCCTCGGCCAGCGCCCGCCCGGCGTCCAGCAGGAACGCCTCGCGCGAGCGGCGCCAGTCGCCCGTGAGCGGGGTGCGCGCGGCGGTGGCCCCCGAGGGCTCGGTGACCTCCTGGAGCGTGCCGAACAGCAGGAACTCCCCGCTCTCGGGGTCGACGGTCGGCTTGGAGCGGCTGCGCACGGTACGGATCACCCGCCCGTGCTCGTCCATGATCCGCAGCCGGACCTCGGCGAGCGTGTCCTCGGCGACGGCGAGCTGTACGACGCTGACGACCTCGTTCCAGTCGGCCGGGTGGAACCGGGAGCGCATGGCCACCTCGGTGACGGTCGCCCTTTCCGCGGGCAACCCGAGGAGCCGGGCGGCCTCGGCGTCGACGGTGACCTGCCCGTGTGCGTTGTCCCAGCGCCACACGCCGGTCGCAAGGGCGGCCAGTACGTCCCCCACAGCGGGCAGGGGCTCACCAGTGCGCATTGACCCACTGTATGAAGAGGTGATCGGAAGGTGCCACCGAGAGTATTCGGGGTGGTGATCTTTGGGTGGCCGGTACCCTTGGGGGATCCGGGCGTCGGCCCGGAAGTTTCACGTGAAACAGACCCAAGCTCATGTGAAACAGACCCCGATCTGCGAAGACTGGATGAACGACGATGCATCGGTACAGGTCCCACACCTGCGGCGAGCTCCGCGCCTCTGACGTCGGCAGCGACGTCCGGCTGAGCGGCTGGCTGCACAATCGCCGAGACCTGGGCGGCATCCTCTTCATCGATCTGCGCGATCACTACGGCATCACGCAGCTCGTCGCCCGCCCCGGCACGCCCGCCTACGAGGCCCTCGACAAGGTCTCCAAGGAGTCGACGGTCCGCGTCGACGGCAAGGTCGTCTCGCGTGGCGCGGAGAACGTCAACCCGGACCTGCCCACCGGCGAGATCGAGGTCGAGGTGAGCGAGGTCGAGCTGCTCGGCGCCGCCGCCCCGCTGCCGTTCACGATCAACGCCGAGGACGGCGTCAACGAGGAGCGGCGCCTGGAGTACCGCTTCCTCGACCTGCGCCGCGAGCGCATGCACCGCAACATCCTGCTGCGTACGGCCGTGATCTCCGCGATCCGTCACAAGATGACGGCGCTGGGCTTCAACGAGATGGCGACCCCGATCCTCAGCGCCACCTCTCCCGAGGGCGCGCGCGACTTCGTGGTCCCCTCCCGTCTGAACCCGGGCAAGTTCTACGCCCTGCCGCAGGCCCCGCAGCAGTTCAAGCAGCTGCTGATGATCTCCGGCTTCGACCGCTACTTCCAGATCGCGCCCTGCTTCCGCGACGAGGACGCGCGCGCGGACCGCTCGCCGGGCGAGTTCTACCAGCTCGACGTGGAGATGTCCTTCGTCGAGCAGGAGGACGTCTTCCAGCCCATCGAGAAGCTGATGACGGAGCTGTTCGAGGAGTTCGGCGGTGGCCGTCATGTCACCTCCCCCTTCCCGCGCATCCCGTTCCGCGAGGCGATGCTGAAGTACGGCTCCGACAAGCCGGACCTGCGCGCCCAGCTGGAGCTGGTCGACATCACCGACATCTTCGAGGGCTCGGAGTTCAAGGCCTTCGCCGGCAAGCACGTACGTGCCCTGCCGGTGCCGGACGTCGCCGGTCAGACCCGGAAGTTCTTCGACGGCCTCGGCGACTACGCGGTCGAGCAGGGCGCGAAGGGCCTGGCCTGGGTCCGGGTGGGTGAGGACGGCTCGCTGACGGGCCCGATCGCCAAGTTCCTCACCGAGGACAACGTCGCCGAGCTGACCAAGCGCCTCTCCCTGGCCCCCGGCCACGCGGTGTTCTTCGGCGCGGGCGAGTTCGACGAGGTCTCGAAGATCATGGGCGCGGTGCGGGTCGAGGCCGCGAAGCGCTCGGGCAACTTCGAGGAGAACGTCTTCCGGTTCTGCTGGATCGTCGACTTCCCGATGTACGAGAAGGACGAGGACACCGGGAAGATCGACTTCTCGCACAACCCGTTCTCGATGCCCCAGGGCGGCCTGGAGGCGCTGGAATCCCAGGACCCGCTGGACATCCTGGGCTGGCAGTACGACATCGTCTGCAACGGCGTCGAGCTGTCCTCCGGCGCGATCCGCAACCACGAGCCCGAGATCATGCTCAAGGCCTTCGAGATCGCGGGCTACGACCGTGACACCGTCGAGGAGCAGTTCGCCGGCATGCTGCGCGCCTTCCGCTTCGGCGCCCCGCCGCACGGCGGTATCGCCCCGGGCGTCGACCGCATCGTCATGCTCCTCGCGGACGAGCCGAACATCCGCGAGACGATCGCGTTCCCGCTCAACGGCAACGCGCAGGACCTGATGATGGGCGCGCCGACGGAGCTGGACGAGACCCGTCTGCGGGAGCTGCACCTCTCGGTGCGCAAGCCGCAGCCGAAGTAGTCCTCGCAGGGGCATTTCCAGGTACCCCTCCCTGCCTCAGTGGCTCGGAACCGTCGCCGGTTCCGAGCCACTTTTGCGTGTCCACGCAAAACCACAGTCCGCACCCATGTTGCTGACAGGCGGCGTCCCTAGCGTCCCTGCACATGACTGAGAAACAAGAACCGGCGCACAAGCGGAACATGACCCGACGTAAAGTCGTCGTCGCAGGTGGCGCGGCTGTCGCGGCCGTGGGTGTGGGCGGCGGACTCGCCGTGAACGCGTTCGCGGGCGAGACCACGACGGAGGCCTCTGCCTCCTCTTCCGCCACGGCGTCTCAGACGTGCTACACCCTGACCTCGGAGACCACCGAGGGTCCTTACTACATCGACGCGGACAAGATCCGGCAGGACATCACCGAGGGCAAGGAGGGCATTCCGATGACCCTCGAACTCAAGGTGATCGACGCTGACACCTGTAAGCCCGTGAAGAACGCGGCGGTCGACATCTGGCACTGCACCGCGCTGGGCGTCTACTCCGGCTACGAGGCGATGGGCAGCGGCGGTGGCGGCGGCACCCCGCCCTCAGGCGCCCCGACCGACGCCCCCTCGGGCACGCCCACGGGTGAGCCCCCGTCCGGCGCGCCCTCCGGCGGCACGGGTGGCGGCCACTCGGAGCCGACCGACGACGAGCGCTACCTCCGGGGCACCTGGAAGACGGACAAACGCGGTTATGTGACCTTCAAGACGATCTTCCCGGGCTGGTACCAGGGCCGCGCCGTGCACATCCACACGAAGGTGCACGTGGACGGCACCTGGTCCGACGCGGGCTACGAGGGCGGGCACACCTGCCACACGGGCCAGTTCTTCTTCGACGAGAAGTCGGTGCTGGCGTCGGCGGAGGTCTCGCCGTACTCCACCAACACCACCACGCGCACCACGCTCACCGAGGACACGATCTACCCCCAGAACGGCCACACGGGCGGCCTCCTTTACCTCAAGTACGACAAGAAGAACATCGCGAAGGGAGTCCGCGCGCACCTGACGATGGGCGTGGCCCCGGACGAGACGCACGACAGCACGGACACGCAGCCGAGCACGTCGGCGTCGCCCTCGGCGAGCTGACCCACCGGCTCGCTCGGCCCAAAGGGCCCGGAACTCCACTGGTTCCGGGCCCTACGCCAGTGACGTTTCCGGGCAGGGGTGCCGGGGCTCGCAGAGATACGCCTCAGGGCCGCCAGGCCGAGACGACATCCTCTGGACCCCACAGCAGCTCGATCTCGTCTTCGAGCGCCGTCGTACCGGACAGGGACACCACGGCCAGACCAGTGACGCCGGGCGTGAACCCCGGGACCTGTGCGGCGCCCTGTGCAAGCGTTGCCAGGTCGTGCCGGTCGAAGGGGGAGGCCAGCCACTTCACGGAGCCGGCGAAGTACACGCTCCCGGCTACGGGCGCGCGATCCGCGCCGATCAAGTCGATCTCTGGTGAGAACTGCCGGTTCCACCAGCCGCCGACGACTTCGGTATCGGGCCGGGGGAAGCCTTCGCAGGCCGCCGCGGCCAGTTCCAGCGCTTCACGGATCAGGGGCTCGACGGCTCGTCCCCGCCATGTCGTCCAACGCCGCTCCACAATTCGGTACGCGGCTTCGGGGCGCCCGCGCCGGGACAGTTCTTGCGCGGACCGCGTCGCGGCCAGATAGAGACGCAGGTTGCTGTCGGCCACGCGGTAGAGGGCGGGCTTGCCGGGGGCGGTGGACAGGGGCGAGTCGGAGGCGAGCACCCGCTTCTCGTCGGTGAGGCGTCGCAGCAGGGGGGACAGTATTCCGGACGGCAGGGCTCCGCTCCGGCTGCCGGCTGTCGCGGCGATGTTGGCGTACGTACGGTCTCCGCTGCCCACCGCCTCCAGGACCCGGCGCGCCTGGTCGGGGGCCGGGAACTCGGCCAGGAGCGCCGCTTCGGGGACACCGAAAAGCGGTGAGGCCGGGTCGGCGCACTCGGCCTTGATGAAGTCGAGGGAGGGAGTGGCGTGCGGCCAGGCGCGCAGCACACCGGGCAGACCACCGGAAACGAGGTGCGCGTCGATGGCGTCCGCCGCGTTCAGCCCCAGCGCGTCCCCCGTCTCGGCCGGGTTGAGCGGGCCGAGGACCAGGCTGTCGGCCCGACCGTAGAAAGGGCGGTCGTACGCCGTGAGCCGCTCCATCATGTGCAGGTCGCTGCCGAGCAGCAGGAGGAGTACCGGCCGGGTGGCGAGGAGCCGGTCCCATGCGGTCTGCAGCGCTCCGTCGAACACGGGGTCTTGCTCGGCGAGCCACGGCAGTTCGTCGAGAACGACGATACTCGGCGAGTCGGGCAGCACGGCGGCCAGCGCCCGGAACGCGTCGGGCCAGCTGGTGGGGGCTTCCGTCGGCACCAGTTCGGGGTCAGCGGGCAGCGAGGACTCCCGCAGCTCCGCCGTGAGGTCGGTGATCGCTTCCAACGAGGATGCGCCCTTGGTCGCGCTGAAGAAGACGTACGGCCGCCGGGCCAGGTCGCAGAACTCCTGGACAAGCCTTGACTTCCCAACCTGTCTGCGCCCCCTTATGGCCACAGCGACCCCGGCACCGGCGGTCGTGACGCGGTCGAGACGCTTGCGAAGGAGAGCCAGCTCGGCCTTGCGGCCGACGAAGGGGGTGGGCATGGGATCTCCCGGCCTAGGTAGATTCATTCTACGTAGATTGATTCTACCTAGGATTCTGATTTGAGCCCTTCGGGGAACCGGTCGAACAGGTCCTCGGCGCTCGAGACGGTGAGGGCCTCGTCCACCCAGTGGAGCAGGGTGACGGGGTCGTGGCAGGAGCTGATGCGTTCTCGGATGGAGGCCGGGGTGGGGATGTGCCGCTTCTCCAGCAGGCGCAGGACCAGTGAAGCCCGCTCCTCGATCCGGCCGGCGGTGACGCCGCGGAGGAATGTCTCCTCGATGAGAGTCCCACGGCCGGGGAAGTGGCTGCCCACGATGCCTCCGACTTTCAGTACCACCTGTTGTTCGCCTCGATTCTGTTCCGTGTCGTGCCTGTGCCCGGCCGGCGCGCTGGATTCGGAACCTGGGGGGATCGCGAGCCGGGCGTTCGGTCGAAGGGACGGGATCACTCTTCCGGGACGGAAGGAACGTTCACGCCGCCGCGGTCAGTTCGCACCAGATGTACTTGCCGGTGCCGATGATGTTCCTGACGTCCCGTTGGCGGACCCATCCCCAGGTGTCCGCACAGCTGTGGACAAGCGCGAGGCCGCGGCCCGATTCGACGTCCTGGGTGGGGTGTCGGGTCGGGCGGGGTGGTGTGGGGTCCGCGTCCCAGACGCCGATGCGCAGCGTGCCGTTCTCCGCGCGGAGGCGTAGCGCGGCGGGGCCCTTCGTGTGCTGAACGGCGTTGGTGACCAGCTCCGTTGCCAGCAGTTCGGCGGCTTCCGTGAAGTGGGGGAGGTCGTGGGCGGCGAGGATCAGGCGGACGGTACGGCGACAGATCGCGACGGCCCGGGGGTCGTTGGGGATGTAGAGGGTGTACTCCCAGGGTGCGGGGGCCGGTTGGGGTTCATGCATGCGGGACTCCTGGGGGCGAGGTGGGAGTGGGGACGGCGGTGGCATGTCGCGACCGTCGTGGCATGACGGTGCGGTGCGCTTCCGGTGCCCCGGGGTTTCGCAGAGTGTGCGTCGCGTCACTGAAGGTAGAGGAGAAATTTCTCCCGCTGCAAGTCGTTCGCGTAGCCTGACACCCGAACGAGGACCCGTTGAGGAGATGAGTCGCATGGCGCCGAGGAGTCAGCCCAGCGCGCGTCAGGTGCGGCTGGGTGCCGAGTTGCGCAAACTGCGGGACGCGGCAGGAATGTCGGCGCGTGAGGCGGCGGGGCTTCTGTCATCGACCTCGGCGCAGATGAGCCAGGTCGAGTCCGGGCTCTCCGGCGTCAGCGAGGAGCGCGTACGGCGGCTCGCGTCCCTGTACGCCTGTGCGGACGAGGAGTTGATCGACGCGCTGGTCGCGATGGCGACGGATCGTACGCGAGGCTGGTGGGAGGAGTTTCGGGGCGTGCTTCCGCTCGGTTTCCTGGATCTGTCCGAGCTTGAGCATCACGCGCGCTTCCTGAACGTGATCTCCACTGCGCATGTGCCGGGCGTGTTGCAGACCGAGGAGTACGCCCGCTCAGTATTCGCTTACATGGTTCCGGAGCTGCCGGCGAGTGAGTTGGAGCCAAGAGTCGCTCACCGCATGCGCAGGCGGATTGTTGTCGAGCGGGACGAGGCGGTTTCGTACGAGGCGGTCGTCCACGAGTCCGTGCTGCGGACGCGCGTGGCCGATCGGCAGGCAGCGCGAGCCCAACTCGACGAAATCCTGAGGCAGTCGGAGCGTGCGAACGTCACGGTCCGTGTCATCCCCTTCGACGTGGACGGCTTCGCCGGTGCCAACACCTCGATGTTCTACGCGGGCGGTCCCGTGCCCCAACTGGACACCGCGAAGCGTGACGCGCCGCATGGCGGACCGTTTCTGGACGCACAGTCTCAGCTCGCCCGGTTCCGAACGCTCTTTCGTAAGGTGGAGTCGGTATCGCTCGACCCAGCGAAGTCGCGGGACTTCATACACCGTATGGCGAAGGAGTTGTAGCGCGTGATCCAGTGGCAGAAGTCCTCCTACTCCGGAGGCGGCGATGGGGACGAGTGCGTCGAACTCGCCCATCACGACAGCACATTGCTCCTCCGCGAGAGCGACGACCCCGGCCGAATACTCTCCCTCTCTCCCCGCACTCTCGCCGCGCTGCTCTCACGCATCCGCACGGGTGCCTCCTCGAACGGGTGACGGCATCCTCCGCCGGGCGGGTTGAAAAGGCCGGCAACCTTTCGGATCTCCGCGGCCACTGATGAGTCAGAAGCACCGTTCAGCGGGGCTTCGTGCACCACCACACGTGCTCCACAACCACGTAAGGACTCATCCGTGGCATCCCCCTCGCACCGCAGGTCCCTCCGTAAGCGTCGCGCCGTCATCGTCTCTGCCGCCGCCTTCACGGCCGCGGGCCTCGGCGCCGTCGCGTTCGTGATGAACGCGAACGCGGGTACGGTCGACCTCGCGCACCAGGTGCTGCCCGCCAAGGACGGCTGGGCGGCATCCGGGTCCGGGACGACCGGCGGCTCGCAGGCCGACTCCTCGCACGTCTACACCGTCAGCACCCGCGCCCAGCTCGTGAAGGCGCTGGGCAAGGCCGACAACTCCACGCCCAAGATCATTCAGGTCAAGGGTGTCATCGACGCAAACACCGACGACTCGGGCAAGAAGCTGACCTGCGCCGACTACTCCGCCGGTACGGGGTACTCGCTGGCCGCCTATCTGAAGGCCTACGACCCGGCCACGTACGGCACCTCCAAGCTGCCCTCCGGCACGCAGGAGAAGGCCCGCGACGCCGCGCAGCAGAAGCAGGCGAAGAACATCGTCTTCAAGGTGCCCGCCAACACCACCATCGTGGGTGTGCCGGGCACCAAGGCCGGGATCACCGGTGGCAGTCTGCAGGTGCAGAGCGTCGACAACGTCATCATCCGCAATCTGACCTTCTCCGCCACCGAGGACTGCTTCCCGCAGTGGGACCCGACCGACGGCGACAGCGGTAACTGGAACTCCCAGTACGACGCCGTCACCCTGCGCGGCGCGACGCACGTGTGGGCCGACCACAACACCTTCACCGACGCGTCGCACTTCGACAGCGCCAACCCGAAGTACTACGGCCGCGAGTACCAGATCCACGACGGTGACCTCGACATCACCAAGGGCTCGGACCTGGTGACCGTCGAGCGCAACCAGTTCACCAACCACGACAAGACCATGCTGATCGGCAGCAGCGACACCGACAGCGTCGGCAAGCTGCGCGTCTCCATCCACCACAACGTGTGGAAGGGGATCGTTCAGAGGGCTCCCCTGACCCGGATCGGGCAGGTGCACATCTACAACAACTACTTCGACACCACGACCGTCAACGGGTACGCGCCCCTCTACAGCATCAACTCCCGTGCCAAGGCCCAGGTCGTCGCCGAGGACAACTACTGGAAGGTCCCGACGGGCGGGAAGATCTCCAAGCTGCTCAGCGGCGACGGCACCGGTTCGGTCGCCGGCGGCGGCAACCTCGTCAACGGCACCTCGACCGACCTCGTCGCCGCGTACAACGCCGCCAACTCGAAGACGTTGAAGACGACGGTGAACTGGACACCGACCCTGAACGCCGGTCTCCAGACCTCCGCGAAGAACCTGCCGACGGAGCTGGCCACTACCACCGGTGCGGTCCTGACCTCGTAGGGGACGCCAGGGCGCCCGGGGGCGGAAAGCCCCGGGTGCCCAGTCCTCGGATGCCGCCGCGCGGCTCAGGTGTCGTACTGGCCGTTCCACGGCTCGGCGAACGCGAGGCGGTCCGGGTAGAGCTCTGCCCAGGCCTCCTCCTCGTCCTCCCTGATCACCAGGCCGAACAGCACGCCGTCGACGGTGCGTTGGAAGGGGCGGACCGCGATGTCCGTGTAGGAGCGGCGGGGCAGGCTCCGCAGGAGTTTCGCCAGATGGGCCCTGGCCCGGGAGAGCACCGAGTCCGGTCCGTCCGGGGCCAGTTGCTGTTCGGCCCAGGTGCCCGCGCACCAGATCTCCGAGTCGCGGTAGCGGCCCCCGGCGTCGAACGTGTGCAGCACCGTGTAGAGGCGTTTGTGCTGTTCCCAGCCATCGTCGGGACGGTAGCCCTCGGGGAAGGCGTAGGTGATCGACGCCAGGAACTGGCCGTCCGCGTAGCGACCGATGCTCTCGGTGCGGGACTTCGGCTCGTAGGCGATCGGGATGACCGGAGGGACTGCCATGGCGAAACCATACGGGTGGTCAAGAGCATGTCACCAGCGGGGTCGGTTTCCGGCCGAGGGGTGAGACGGAGGGGGTACGGACGACAGGAACGGAGCGGGGCCCGGCACCTCCTCGGTGCCGGGCCCCGCTCTGTGTCGTCGCTACTCCGGTGCGCCGCCGAAGCGCTCCTTGTACGACTCCAGGTCCTCGTCCGTGATCTTGGCGAAGAGGACCGGGGGAACCGTGAAGGGGGTGCCCGCGGGGACGGCCGACAGAGACCTCGCCTCGTCCGCCGAGACCCACACCGCCGTGTCGTCCGTCAGCGCGAACGCCGAGCGCATCGCGCGGGAGGACGCGGGGATGAAGGGCTCCGAGACCACCGAGTAGAGGTGGATCAGGTTCATCGCCGTGCGCAGGGTCAGGGCCGCGCCCTCGGGGTCGGTCTTGATCTCCAGCCAGGGGGCCTTCTCCTCCAGGTAGGAGTTGCCCGCCGACCACAGGGCGCGCAGCGCCGCCGCGGCCTTGCGGAACTGGAGGGCCTCCATCTGGGTCTCGTACTCGGCCAGCAGGCCCGCGATCTCCTCGCCGAGCTTCGCCTCCGCCTCGCCCGCCTCGGCGCCCGCCGGGACCTCCTCGCCGAAGCGCTTCTTGGAGAAGGACAGCACGCGGTTGACGAAGTTGCCGAGGGTGTCGGCCAGGTCCTTGTTCACCGTGGCGGTGAAGTGCTCCCAGGTGAAGGACGAGTCGTCCGACTCGGGGGCGTTGGCGATCAGGAAGTAGCGCCAGTAGTCCGCGGGCAGGATGTCCAGCGCGTGGTCGGTGAAGACACCGCGCTTCTGGGACGTGGAGAACTTTCCGCCGTAGTACGTCAGCCAGTTGAAGGCCTTGACGTAGTCGACCTTCTTCCACGGCTCGCGCACGCCCAGCTCGGTGGCCGGGAACATGACGGTGTGGAAGGGGACGTTGTCCTTGGCCATGAACTCCGTGTAGTGGACCGGGTTCTCGCCGGAGTCCGCCTCGTACCACCAGGACTTCCAGTCGCGGTTCTCCGGGTCCTGGTCCGACCACTCCTTCGTCGCCCCGATGTACTCGATCGGCGCGTCGAACCAGACGTAGAAGACCTTGCCCTCCGCCGCCAGCTCCGGCCAGGTGTCGGCCGGGACCGGGACGCCCCAGTCCAGGTCACGGGTGATCGCCCGGTCGTGCAGGCCCTCCGTCAGCCACTTGCGGGCGATGGAGGAGGCGAGCTGCGGCCACTCGTGCTCGTGGCGCGCCACCCACTCCGAGACCTCGCTCTGGAGCTTCGACTGGAGGAGGAAGAGGTGCTTGGTCTCGCGGACCTCCAGGTCCGTCGAGCCGGAGATCGCGCTGCGCGGGTTGATCAGGTCGGTCGGGTCCAGGACGCGGGTGCAGTTCTCGCACTGGTCGCCGCGGGCCTTGTCGTAGCCGCAGTGCGGGCAGGTGCCCTCCACGTAGCGGTCCGGGAGGAAGCGGCCGTCCGCCGGGGAGTACACCTGGCGGATCGCGCGCTCCTCGATGAAGCCGTTCTCGTTCAGGCGGCGCGCGAAGTGCTGGGTGATCTCGCGGTTCTGCGGGCTGGAGCTGCGGCCGAAGTAGTCGAAGGCCAGCTCGAAGCCGTCGTACACCGCCTTCTGCGCGTCGTGCGCCTGTGCGCAGAACTCGTCGACCGGGAGGCCCTGCTCCTTGGCCGCCAGCTCGGCCGGGGTGCCGTGTTCGTCCGTAGCGCAGATGTAGAGGACGTCGTGGCCGCGCTGGCGGAGGTACCGGGAGTACACGTCCGCCGGGAGCATGGACCCCACCATGTTGCCCAGGTGCTTGATCCCGTTGATGTACGGAAGGGCGCTGGTGATGAGGTGTCGAGCCATCGCGGCTGCTCCCAAGTCGTTACGTGTCGTTACGTGGGGTGACGATCGTCGGTTCTGGTCGTACCGTCGGTCGTCTTGCGAACCTTGAAATCGTAGCCGACATGGGTGGGCCGCCCGCTTCCCCTTTTCAAGGGGTGGGAAACGGGCGGCCGCGTGTGGTTCCTGTTGGGCCTACGGGGTCCTGCGAGGCCCTACGGGCGCCAGTTCTCCAGTACGCCCTCGTAGACCTCCGCGTCGGTCAGCTCGCGCGGGGTCGGGCCCGCGTGGAAGAAGGCCGTGTTGTCGGTCTTCAGCTTGCGGAGGTAGTCGAAGGCCTTGTTGTCGTGCTCACCGAACGCGACGAACGAGAAGAACACCGTGGGGTGGTCCTTCGCCGCGTCCGTGAGGGACTGGGTGGCGGGGGTCTTGGCGTCCGGGGCGCCGTCCGTCTGGAAGATCACCAGGGCCGGGTCCGTGGTGCCGGACTTCTGGTGGTGCGTGACGACTTCTTCCACCGCGATGTGGTAGCTCGTACGGCCCATGCGGCCGAGGCCGGCGTGGAGGGCGTCGATCTTGTTCTCGTGCTCGGGGAGGGTGAGCTCGCCGGTGCCGTCCAGCTCCGTGGAGAAGAAGACGACCTGGACCTTGGCCTCGGGGTCGAGGTGGGCGGCGAGGGCGAGGGCCTGTTCGCCGAGGGCCTGGGCGGAACCGTCCTTGTAGTACGCGCGCATGGACGCGGAGCGGTCGAGGACGAGGTAGACCTTGGCACGGGTACCGGTGAGGTCCCTCTTCGCGAGGGCCGTTCCCGCTTCTTGGTAGGCGGTGGCGAGGTCGGGGGCGTGGGTCTTCAGGTGGGTGTGGGGGGGGGCGGGGGTGGCGGTCGTGCCGGCCTCGGCCTCGGCTTCGCCTTCGGCCGGGTCTTCTTCCCCGCCCGTACCACCCGTGACGCTCTCGTCGGCGGGTGCGGGCGGCCCTGCCTGGGGCTGATCGCCGTCGGCGGCCACGGGCTCGTTCGCGGAGTCGTCCGCCGAATCGGCCGTCGGCTCGTCCGCCGAGGCCGCGACCGGTTCGGTGACCGGTTCGGTGACCGGTTCCGCGGTCGGTTCGGCGGTCGGTTCGGCCGGGACGACCTCAGCGGTGACCGGGGCGGGGATTTCCTCGGCGACCGGCTCGGAGGTCTCCTCGGCGGCGGGCGCGGGGGCTTCTTCGTCTTCGGGTTCGGGGGCTTCCGCGGTGGTCGGTTCCGGGGTTTCTTCGGCGGCGGGCGCGGGGGCTTCTTCGTCCTCGGGCTCGGGGGCTTCCGCGGTGGTCGGTTCCGGGGTTTCTTCGGCGGCGGGCGCGGGAGCCTCTTCGGCCTCGGGTTCGGGCTCCGGGGCGGACACCTCGGCGGTCTCGGCGACCGGCTCGGATTCGACCACGGGTTCCGGCTCGGGCGCGGGCGCCTCCACCACGGCCTCAGCCTCTGCCTCGTCGACCTCGGTCTCGGCCACCGGCTCCGCCGTGACCTCAGGCTCGGCCGGAACCTCGGCCCCGAGCTCGGTCTCGGCCACCGGCTCCACCGCGACCTCGGTCTCGACGTCGGCCGTGGTCACCGGTTCGGGGTCCGGTGCCGGAGCCGGAATCGAAGCGAAGGCGGAGGCGGAAGCGGCAGTCGGCTCCTGCTCGGCCTTCTCCTCCTCGGTCGCCTTCGTCTCCTCGGTCGTCTTCTCCTCCAGTACCGGCTCCGCCGGCTTGGGGACCGTGACGTTGTCGAAGGCCGCCGACACCAGCTCGTCCACCACGGACGACTTGGGTTCCGGCTTCGGCTTCGGCGTCGACGCCGGCTCCGGCTCCGACGAAGGTGCGGGGATCTTCGGCTCGGCCTCCTGGGCAGGAGCCGGCGTGGGCTCCTGCTCGGTGGCCGGGGCCGGGGCCGGGACCGTGGGGGCCGTAGCCTCCGTCGGCGAGGTCTCCGCGTCGGCGTCACGCCCCTGGCGTGAGCGGCCGAACGCGTTCCGCAGGAGAGTGAGAATGCCCATGTGCGCAACCCTTCGCATGAGTTGAAGCCGTCAATCCCTGGCCAGGACGGACACGTAAGGTTAGCGGCCGTCTCCGGCGATCTTGGGCAGGGTCGGGTACCGACAGGTAGCGGTGTCAAGAGCGTTATCAAGACCCCTGCGAGAGCGGGAGGTTCACACTCCGTTCACCCGGCCGCAGGGTGCTCGCACCCGCACCCCCCTAGCGTCACGCTCACACCAAGGGTTCGTAAGGGGAGAGTAAAGTGCGCAGACTGCTGCCGTTGATCGGAACACCCGGCTCGCATCCCGGCGGGCGATCCGCCCTGACCTGTCGGTTCCGCTGTGGTGACGCCTGCTTCCACGAGGTGCCCAACACCAGCGACAACGCGTACGTCGGTGATGTCATCGCCGGCGCGATGGGCCGCCGTTCGATGATGCGGGCCGCGGCCGTCGTCACGGTCGCCACGGCGACGGGTGCGGCGGTCGTCGGTACCGGCGCCCAGGTCGCGGAAGCCGCGGAGGCCACTCAGGCCACGGGAAGGGGTGTCGCGAACCATGACGGACATACCGGCGAAAAGGCCGCGCGCGGGCTGCGGTTCAGCCCCGTTGCCCCCAACACCGCCGACGCCGTCACCGTCCCCGGCGGATATGGCCAGAATGTCATCATCCGTTGGGGTGAGCCCATCCTGCGCGGTGCTCCCGCCTTCGACCCGGAGCACCAGACCGCCAAGGCCCAGGCCGGCCAGTTCGGTTACAACAACGACTTCCTCGCCCTCCTCCCGCTGCCCGGTGAGCGCGGGCGGCAGCTCCTCGTGGCGAACCACGAGTACACCGACGAGGTGCTGATGTTCCGCGGGTACGACCCCGCGAACCCCACCCGTGAGCAGGTCGAGGTGGCGTGGGCCGCCCACGGTCTGTCCGCCGTCGTGGTCGAGGAGGACCGCAGGACCGGCAGGCTCACCGCCGTCACCCGGCACGTCCTCAACCGTCGCGTCACCGCCACCACCGAGTTCCGGCTCACCGGCCCCGCCGCCGGATCGGAACTGTTGAAGACCTCCGCGGACCCGACCGGGCGCAAGGTGCTCGGCACGCTCAACAACTGCTCCGGCGGCACCACCCCCTGGGGCACCACGCTGCACGGCGAGGAGAACTTCAACCAGTACTTCGCCAACGCGAGCCGTGACACCGACAAGCGGTACGGGCTCGGTACGGGCGCGACCGAGCGCAAGTGGGAGCGGTTCGACAAGCGGTTCGACGTGGCGCAGGAGCCCAACGAGTCGCACCGCTTCGGATACGTCGTCGAGTTCGACCCGTACGACCCGGCCTCCACGCCCCGCAAGCACACCGCGCTGGGCCGCTTCAAGCACGAGGCCGCGACCGTGCGGCTGACGGACGACGGGCGGCCCGTCGTCTACACCGGCGACGACGAGCGTTTCGACTACTTCTACAAGTTCGTCGGCAGCAAGCGGATGCGGCACGGTTCCTCGCGCTCCGTGCGGGAGCACAACCTCTCCCTCCTCGACGAGGGGACGCTCTACGTGGCCCGGCTGACCGGCGACTCCCCCGCCGCCGACATCGACGGGAGCGGGAAGCTTCCGGCGGACGGGGAGTTCGACGGCAGTGGTGAGTGGATTCCGCTGGCCACCGCGACCGCCCGCGGGGCCGTCTCGCACGTGGACGGGATGACGGCCGAGGAGGTCCTCGTCTTCACGCGGCTCGCCGGTGACAAGGTCGACGCGACCAAGATGGACCGGCCCGAGGACATCCAGCCCTCCCCGCACACCGGCAAGGTCTATGTCGTTCTGACCAACAACACCAACCGTGGAAAGGCCGGGTCCGCGGGCGCCGACGAGGCCAATCCGCGCAACGCCAACAAGCACGGGCACATCCTGGAGCTCACCGAGCGGCGAGGCCGTGCCGAGGCGACCGCCTTCGGCTGGTCGCTGTTCCTGGTCGCGGGCGACCCGGCCGACCCCGCCACCTACTTCGCGGGCTTCCCGAAGGACAAGGTCAGCCCGATCTCCTGCCCGGACAACGTGGCCTTCGACCCGCACGGCAACCTGTGGATCTCCACGGACGGCAACCAGCTCGGCTCGCACGACGGCCTGCTGGGCGTGGCGACGAAGGGCGAGCGGCGCGGTGAGCTGAAGCAGTTCCTGACGGTGCCGACCGGCGCGGAGACCTGCGGGCCGATCATCCAGGACCGGCGGGTACTCGTCGCGGTCCAGCACCCGGGCGAGATCGACGGCGCGTCGGTGGAGAAACCGGCGAGCAACTGGCCCGACGGACCCGGGAGGATCGTGCGCCCGGCGGTCGTCTCGGTGTGGCGCACGGACGGCTGCGACATCGGGGTCTGAGGTCGCGGGCGTCGTCGAGGGAGTCGCGTACGGGGCTCAGGGGAGGGCTGGGACGGGGTTGTCCACGCCGCTGCGTTCCAGCCACTCGCGGTACGCCGGGGACTGCTGTGCCGACCCCCCACAGGTGCGGGCCGTTCCCTGCACGGGCGGCCCGCACCCCCTGTTTCCGGACCGGTCAGCGCGGCGACGCGATGGCGCGGGCCGCCGCGACCTCCTGGCGCAGCGGCTCCAGCACACTGTCGGCCGGCCCCGTGAGATCCGTGCGGACCGCGATGAGGGTGTCGGTCTCGCGCAGCCCGTCCGACAGCTCCCGCAGTTGCAGCGCGACGTGGGAGATCTCGGCCGGTGAGGGGCGCTGGGCTCCGTGCCGGAGCCGTACCCCGGCGGCCGTGGTCGCGTCCACGATCCGCTCGGTCGCGACGACGAGCGGCAACCAGGCGGCGGCGCGCCGGCCGTTCGGCGGCGGTTCGCTCAGGGCGCGCTGGAACTCCGTACGGATGGCGGACAGGTCGCGGTAGAGGCGGCGCCGCATCCGGGCGCGGGCGGCGGGGTCGACGTCCGTCCCGAAGGCGTACTCCACATAGCGGGCGGTGTCCGCGACCGTGTCCGCGAGGCGGTCGCCGACCCGGGTGTGCCAGCTCTCCGGCCACAGCAGATAGCCGGCGACGAGGGCGATCGCGCAGCCGATGAGGGAGTCGACGAGGCGTGGCACGAGCAGGGCGGTGCCCAGGTGGTTGAGGACGTCGGAGAGGAGGAGGATCACCGGGGTGACGGCGGCGGTCTGGTAGCCGTAGCCGCGTGGGCCGAGGACCGGGATGAGCGGGCCGAGGACGAACATGACCGGCACGTCCCACCAGCCGAGCGGCACCAGGGCGAGGACGACGGCCGCGACGACGAGCCCGGCGACCGTGCCGAGCGCGCGCAGCAGCGCCCGGGAGAAGACCGAGCCGAAGTCGGGCTTCATGACGAAGGTGATGGTGAGGGCGACCCAGTACGAGCGTGGCACCGGGACGAGGGAGACCAGGGCCTGGGCGAGGCCGATGCACAGGGCGAGGCGCAGGCCGTAGCGCCAGGAGGCGGCGGACAGCAGGACGTTGCGGGCGGCGCGGGTGGCGCGCACGCGCAGGGCGGCGGGCCTGCCGAGGCGGTCGTCGACGTTGTGGAGGGACGCCTTGTCGGCGTCCCGGTCGCTGACGACGTCGGCGGCGTGCCGCAGGGCGTGGTCGACGGCGCGCGCGGTCTCGTTGGTGGGGGCCGGCAGGCCGAGCCCTATGGGGCCGGTGTAGCCGGTCTCGACGGCGTGGGCGAGGTGGCGCAGGGCGTCCGGGACCTCGGGGGCCAGCGGCTCGTTGAACTGGTGGACGGCCGGGGCGGCTTCGATGACGGGCGTGATGGCGTTGAGCTGGGCGAGCAGCCGGACGACTTCGGGGCTGCGGCCGTGGTGGAAGGCGCGCCGGGCGAGGGCGAGGTCGTAGGACTGGTTGAGGGACTGGGTGACGGCGAAGCGGACGTCGACGTACCGCTCGGTGCCGGTCGCGGCGAGCAGGTCGGCGACGGTCCGGTAGGTGTGGGCGACGGCGGCCCGTTCGGGGACGCCCGAGCGCAGCGGCCAGGCGAGCAGGGCGAGGGCCAGCACGAGAAGGCCGCCGCCGGACATCAGCACGGGCGCGAGCCACCAGGATCCCGGCAGCGGAAGCCCGGCGCCGATGGAGCAGTTGAGGAGGAGCAGCAGGCTGGACACGGAGGCCACGGCGCCGATCGTCGAGATCATCCCGGAGACGAGCGCGACGCCGGTGACCGCGCCGACGGCGACCCAGCCGTGCCCGAAGACGAGCGAGCCGATGGTGACGCCGATCGCGCCGAAGAGCTGGGGGACCGCGATGTTGAGGACGCGCATGCGGTAGGCGTCGGCGGTGTCGCCGATGACGCCGGACAGGGCGCCCATGGAGGCGAGGGCGCCGTAGGCGGGTTCGCCCGCCGCGAGGCCGATCGCCAGCGGCAGGGCCAGCGCGATCGCGGCGCGCGAGGCGGCGGCCCAGGGGATGGGGGCCTGCTGCGGCCGGAGGTTCCTGACCAGCCAGTCGGGAGGGGTGAGAACACTGGGCAACTGGCGGGGCATGGCCTCATTATGACCGCATCGCACCACCGGTCCCGGACTCATTTGTGCTGGTGAAGGGTGATATCGACAAGGAGCGCGCGATGGTCGCTGCCGGCGATGCCGAGGAAGGTGACCGCGTTCGCGGAGAAGTCCCGGGAGACGAGGACGTGGTCGATCTGGGCGCCGAGGGTGGGGGAGGTGCGGGCGGGCCAGCTGGGGGTGCGCGGGGAGCCGCCCAGGCGGGCGCTGTCGCGCAGTCCGGTGTCGAGGATGCGGCGGAACGCGGCGTGGTCCTGGGAGGCGTTGAAGTCCCCGGCGAGGATGGTGGAGCTGTCCTTGTCCCCGGCGGCGTAGTCGCGCAGTCCGCCGAGCTCGTGCCGCCACAGTCCGACCTGCCCCGGCAGTGGCGGCATGGGGTGCGCGAGCTGGAGCCGTACGGCGTGCCCCTGTACGTCGGCCACGGCCCCCGGCATCCCCATCGTCCCGCGTACGCCGTCCGCCACCGCGAGCGGGAACCGGCTGATGATCACGGACCCGTCGGACCCGGCGCCCTCGACGGACACGCGGTACGGATAGCCGCCCCCTGGGCGCTGGAAGGCCTTCTTGAGCGTGGCGGAGCACGTGTACTCGCACTCCTCCACGAACACGAGGTCGGGCCGGTGCCGTTCGACGGCGGTGACGAGCGCGCGGGCACCTCGTCCGAACTGCACGTTCGACGTCATCACCCGCAGCTCGGCGACCGGACTCCCGGTCGGCTCACCGGTCCTGCCGTAGGGCTCGATGTACCAGGCGAGCGCGCCCAGCACCAGTACACCCCACACCATCGCGACCCGTCGGCGGGCGAACAGGGCGAGCAGGAGTCCGAGGCCGGTGGGCGCGAGGAGCCACGGCAGAAAGGCGAGCAGCTGGGGCACGGGGGTGATGCCGTCGCTGTCCGCGACCCGGCACCCGACCACCACGCTCACCCCGGCCAGCAGCAGCCCGCCCGCCCAGGCCCCGGCCCGTCGGCCCCCGGACCGCGTCGGCCGATCCTCGGACCCCGCCGGGGCAGTCACCGCAGTCTCCAAGTCCGGGCCTGCCTTCCGCTCGCTCGCGTGGGGTGCCCGAATCCTCCCTCACCGGCGGGCGGGGCGTCTGCTCAGACGTCGAGCCCGTCCAGGAAGTCCGCCAGCGACCCGTTGAACTCCTCCGGTCGCTCCAGGTTCGGCAGATGGGCCGCCGAGGCGATCACGCTGAGCGTCGAGTGCGGCAGCGCCGCGTGCATCGCCTCCGCGTCCGGCACCGGGGTGTACTCGTCGTCGGCGCCCACGACGACGAGGGCCGGGACAGTGACGCGGGTCAGCAGGTCGCGGTAGTCGGGGCGCTCGGCCCGTCCCCGCAGGGCCGCCGCCGCGCCCTCGGGCGGCGTGGCGGTCATCATGCGGCGCACGTGGGCCGCGACCCGCGCGTCCGCGTACGGCGCGACCATCTTGTACAGCACCTCGTCGGCGTAGCCGGCCATGCCCTCGCGCAGCAGCCGGTCCGCCATCGCGGCGCGCGCCTTCCTGCCCTCCGGGGTCTCGGCCGACGGGAACGTGTCGGCCAGCACCAGCCCACGGATCCGCTCCGGGAACAGCCGGTAGCACTCCATCGCGATCTGGCCGCCCATGGAGAGTCCGGCGAGGATGAACCGGTCCACCCCGAGGTCGTCCAGCAGCGCCGCGATGTCCTCGGCGAAGGTGGCGAGGGGGGTGACGCCGGGGACCACCGGAGACGCGCCGTAGCCGCGCAGGTCCGGAGCGATCACGCGCCGTCGCGACGAGAACGCGGCGATCTGGGGGGCCCACATCGTGTGGTCGAAAGGGTGTCCGTGGATCAGGACGAGAGGGAGCGCCGCGACTTCGGCGATGCCCCCTTTGTCCTCGTACGCGAGGAAGGGTGCCATGGTCACGACCCTAGGTCCGGTCAACTGCTCGGTGCAATAAGATCTTTGCCCTCGGTGCAATCCGGGCAGTGCGATGCGGGCAGTGCAGTCCGGGCAGTGTGATGCGGGCAGTGCAGTCTGGGCAGTGTGATGCGGCAGTGCAGTCCGGGCAGTGCGATGCGGGCAGTGCAGTCCGGGCGGTGCGATGCGGGCAGTGTGATGCGGCAGTGCAGTCCGGGCAGTGCGATCCGGGCAGTGCAGTCCGGGCAGTGCGATCCGGGCAGTGCAGTCCGGGCAATGTGATGCGGGCAGTGCAGTCCGGGCAGTGCGAGCCGATGCTGCGACCCAGAACGCGAACAGGGGGAACTTCACGTGGTGGACGACTACCGGCGCATCGCCGACCGGCTCGCCGACGACATCGCCGCCGGGCGGTTCAAACCCGGCGAACGACTGCCCCCGCAGCGGGCGTTCGCCCGACGGCGCGGGATCGCCGGCTCGACGGCCGGACGCGTCTACGCCGAACTGGTGCGGCGCGGACTGGTGGTCGGCGAGGTCGGGCGCGGCACCTTCGTCCGGGCCGCCCAGGTCCCCTCGGGACGCGCCCTCACCGAGCCCTCCCCCGAATCCCCGGCCCCGCTCGTCAATCTGGAGCTCAACTACCCCTCCATACCGGGCCAGTCGGAGCTGCTCACCCCCGCCCTCGCCCCGCTGCTGCGCCCCGACGTCCTCACCGAGTCCCTGCGCACCGCTCCCGCCACCGGTACGCCCGCCGCCCGCGAGGCCGCCGCCGCCCTCCTCGCCACCCCGGACTGGCGCCCGGCCCCGTCCCGGCTGGCCTTCGCGGGCAACGCCCGCCAGGCCATCGCCGCCGCGTTCTCCTCCCTCGTCCGGCCGGGCGGCCGCGTCGGCGTCGAGGCACTGACGTACCCGCTGGTCAAGGAGATCGCCACGCGGCTCGGCATCGCTCTCGTACCGCTGGCCATGGACGACGAAGGGCTGCGGCCCGAGGCGGTCACCGCGGCCCACCGCTCGGCGCCGCTGTCCGCCGTGTACGTCCAGCCCACCCTGCACAATCCGACCGGCGCGACGATGGGGGACGCGCGTCGTCGGCAACTGGCCGACACCGCACGCGACCTGGACCTCCCGCTCGTCGAGGACCGCATCTGGTCCTTCCTCCACACCGGCCACGACCCCCTCGCCGCCCACGCACCCGAGCGCACCTACCTCGTCGACAGTCTCTCCAAGCGGGTCGCGCCCGGCCTCACCGTCGGCTTTCTCGTCGTGCCCGAGGACCGGGTCGAGGACGTGGCGGCGGCGCTGCGCTCCGGTGCCTGGAGCGCGGGACGGTTCGCGCTGGAGGCCGCGGTGCGCTGGCTGGGCGACGGCACGGTCTCCCGGCTGGTCACCGCCAAGCGGGCGGACGCGGCGCTGCGGCAGGGGCTGGTCGCCGAGCACCTCGCCGGGTTCCGTGTGCGGGCCGATCCGCGGGCGTACCAGGTCTGGTGGGAGCTGCCCGCGCCGTGGCGGGCGGACACGTTCACGGCGGCGGCAGCGGCGCGCGGGATCGCGGTCCCCCCGGGCTCCGCCTTCGCCGCCGCCCCGGCCGCCTCGGCGGCCGGGGCGGACGCCGTCAGGCTCGGACTCGGGTCGGTGGCTCCGTCGGAGCTGGCCCGGGCGCTCGGGACACTCGCCGACGTCGCGCGTACGCGGCCGTGAGCAGGGCGGTCCCCGCCACCGTGAGGCCGAGCGCGAGCAGCGCCCAGGAGACCAGGCGCAAGGTGTCGGTGAGGGCGTCGTAGACCGCGCCCACCGCCGTGGGGGACACGTCGGGCGGCAGGTCGGCGAGGGTGAGCCGGCGGCCGACGGCCACCGCGACGCCGAGCAGCGCGGCGCCCAGCGCCGTGCCGAGCCCGGTGGCCAGCACCGCCTGTCTGCGGCACACCGCGACGAGGATGCCCGTCACGGCGAGAACGGCCGCCGTGCCGGGCAGCCAGAATCCGGCGACTTCAAGCACGTGGAACCCCTTCCGGAGCTCGGCCAGATCCTCCGAGGGCAACACCGTGATCTCGGTGTGCCCGAGGGGGATGCGGTTCGCCAACGGCACGTGAGCACCGGCGAGTTGACTTCTGACCTGTTCGGCGACCGGGGCGAGATCGATGGTCACGGCCTCCTCCCGGTCACTGCGCAGCGCCCGCATCACCGCCTCGTGCGCGGCCCGGTTCGCCGCCTGCCACGCCGTGTGGAACGCCGGTGTCAGCGTGAACGAGCGCACCGCGTCCCGTACGAAGTGGTTCACCGGCCCCTGGAGCGGTGCCCGCACATGGACTTCGCGCAGGATTCCGGTCGTGACGGCCGCGGCGATCGCCTCCCGTACGTCCGTGTCGGCGGCGAGCGGCTCCATCGCGGCCGCGTAGCGCTCGTCGTCGCCGATCCCGTACGCCGCCCAGGTCGACAGCGCGCCGAGCGGCGCGAACAGGCAGGCGAGGGCGATCAGGACGGCCGACAGGGTGCTGCGCACACGAGGGGACACCTCACCAGGCAAGGTCCCGTGGGCGGCGGGCGCGAGCGGTGTGACTCCATATGGGTGCAAACGACAAGCCGCTCCGGTGGAGAGCTCACCCGAACGGGTGTTACCTGGTTGTAGCGGCTCTTCCCAGGACTCCTGGGACTTGGTCCCAGGGGGTAGGTGAGTGAGGGAGGTGCACGAGGCCCCGACAGTCTGCCGGGGCCTCGTGCACCATGTCGTGCCGTTGTGTCAGCGTGCCGCCGCGTCAGTTCACCGGATGGCCCGCCGCGTCCTCGTGCGTGTAGTAGTGGTAGAAGCTCCCCGCGAGCACGAACACCGAGACCCCCAGCGCCATGAACGTGGAGCGCAGCACGGAAGCGCCGGTCAGGCTGTAGAGGAACCCGAACGCGATGCCCGCGAACGCGGTCCACACCAGCGCGTGCAGTTCACGCCTCAGGACCGGCGCCAGCATGCGCACGCCGATGTAGGCGGCCGCGAACACGATCGCGCAGACGAACCCGAACAGGACGTTCCAGCCCGTGATCGGTCCGGCGTCGCGCACATTGGCCGCCGCCCAGTACCCGTAGATCAGCCCGCCGACGACGGGAACCGCCCACTTCGCGACGGCGTGGGTGCGCTCGTCGAAGACATCGGGTGCGCGGTGCGTCCGCGCCGCCCATGTCGAACCCGCGATTCCCGCCGTTCCCGCCGTACGGCCTGTCACCGCTCTGTGTCGTGCCCCTGACGCCTTCGAGACCGGTGCCGCGTGAGTCATGGGAGCACTCCTCTCTCCTCGCCCCGCATTCCAGGTCACACCCCGGGCGGGTGGCTGGCAAGTCGGGATGCGGGGGTTTTGGCCTCGTGTTTCGCTGAACTCCATGAAGGTCGTACTTCTCGGCGCCACCGGAATGATCGGCAGCCGTATCGCAACGGAGGCATCGGCGCGCGGGCACCAGGTCCTGGCGGTGAGCCGCTCCGGACAGTCGCCGGTCCCCGGGGTCACGGCGACCGCCGCGGACGCCTCGGACACGGCGAAGGTGACCGAGCTGGTGGCGGGCGCGGACGTGGTGGTCTCGGCCTGCGTACCGCCGAGAGACGGGACGGATCCCCGGGGGCCGTTTCTGGCGCTGAACACGGCGCTGGTGGAGGCCGCCCGGGCGGCCGGGGTGCGGCGGCTTGTGGTCGTGGGCGGGGCGGGCAGTCTGGAGGTCGCGCCCGGACAGGCGGTCGCGGACCAGCCCGGCTTCCCGGAGGCCGTTCTGCCGGAGGCGCTCGCCCACCGCGACGTCCTCGACTTCTACCGCACGGTCGACGACCTCGACTGGACGTACATCTCGCCCGCCGCCGACATCGCCCCGGGCGCCCGTACCGGCGTCTTCCGCCTCGGCGGTGACCGACTGCTCACCGACGACCACGGAAACAGCCGGATCAGCGCCGAGGACTACGCCATCGCCGTCGTCGACGAGCTGGAGACACCCGCCCACCCGCGCGCCCGGATGTCGGTGGCGTACTGACGAGGAACGGATGGTACGGCGACGTGGGCGCCCTGCGACGCATCCGAGACCTGTCGCCGCTGCTCGGCCCGGTGCCCCCGGAGCAGCGCGACGACTCCGTCCAGCGGCAGAAGATGCTGCGGCTGCGCGGCCACAGCGTCGCCTGGGTGCCGCCGCTGCTCCTGCTCATCGCCATCGGACTGGCCGACTGGAACACCTCCGGCGAGTTCCGGATCATCTCCTGGATCGTCCTCGTCCCCGGCATCGCGGCGGCGATCTGCGGGGTGTGGACCACGGCGGTCTTCGCCTGCCTGGCGGTCGTCACCTACGTCGAGGTCGACGCGTCCTGGCAGCACCAGTACCAGACCGGCCTTCCCGACTTCATCCTCGTCAGCGTGGGCGGCGTCCTCGCGGTCATCGCCTGTGCGGTCCGGGTCCGCGGCGAGCGGCGCATGCTGCACATGATGGACGTCGCCGAGACCACCCGGCGCACGGTGCTGCGCCCGATGCCGCCGGGCTGGGGCGGCCTCGACCACGCGGCCGTGTACCTCCCCGCCGACAGCGAGGCGAGGGTCGGCGGGGACTTCTACGACATCCAGCCGGGCCCCCGCGGCACCCGGCTGCTCCTCGGCGACGTGCAGGGCAAGGGGCTGGGCGCGGTGGAGTCGGCGGCCGCCCTGCTCGGCACGTTCCGCGAGGCGGCGTACCACGAACCCCTCCTGAGGACCGTCGCCGACCGTCTGGAGGTGCGGATGCTCCGGCACGTCGGCTACCGCACGGCGGTCGGCCGCGACGACCACGACCGCTTCGCCACCGCCGTCCTGGTGGGCTTCCCCGACGACACCCGGGACACCGTCGAGTTCGTCAACTTCGGCCACGAGCCGCCCCTCGTGGTGGCGCCCGACGGTGTACGCACCCTGCCGCCCGGCCACGGACTCCCGCTGGGCCTCGCCGAGCTGACCTCCGACCAGCCGCTCGTCCTGACCGCCGTACTGGTCCCCGGCGAGACCCTGCTCCTCGTCACGGACGGGGTGACGGAGGCCCGCGACGCCGACGGCGTGTTCTTCCCGCTCCTCGACCGGGTGACCCGCGCCCTGACCAAGGACCCGCGCACCGTCGAACCGCAGCACCTCGTCGAACTCGTCCGTGACGGCACACTGCGGCACTGCGGCGGGCATCTGGCCGACGACACCACGATCTTCGCGGTACGACGACGGGGGGACCCCGATCCGGTGGTGTCGCCGAACGTGGTCCCGGAGGGCACGGGCGGGGGCACAACCCAGCCATAGGCGGGCGTTTGCCCGGCTGACGTCCCCCCTCCGCAGGCGCAGCGGTTACGGTGCTGGCGTACGTGATCGATGGGGAGGGAGGGAACCATGCCCGGAACCGTGCTGCTCCTCGCGGCCTCACCGGTGGGCAAGGGGTGTCTGGTGGACGCGGCGTCCGTGCTCCCTGTGCTCGCGGCGGTGTCCCCCGCCGTGCTGTCCGGCACGGACACCGCGAACGTGGTGGAACTGGCCGACCCGTTGGAGCCGCAGGCCGTGCTGACCCGGCTGCGCGCGGCCGCCACGGCTCCCGGCCCGCTGACGATGTTCGTGACGGGCCAGCTCCAGCTGGACCGCCGCCAGCGCCTGCCGCACCTCGCACTGGCCCGCACCACTCCGTCGACGGTCCGCTACACGGCCTTCCCCTGGCACTGGATCGCCGAGGAGCTCCGGCTGCGCGCGCCGGGCACCACCGAGCTCCTGGTCGACCTGCACGCCGACGCGGAGACCTGGGAGCACCTCGCGACGAGCCCCCTCACCGCGGGCAGGGGGGTCGGCCTGTACGGGCGCGTCGCCCCGCCGCCGCCCCGGCGCACGGTGGCGTCACCGGCGTACATGAAGGCACTCGCCACGATCCTGCGCAGCGGCCGGCGGCCGGAACTCCCGCTGCTGCACCAGCAGTCGCTGGCCCGGGTCGAGGCCGAGAGCGGGCCGTCGGGGATCGTGCTGGCGGCTCCCGCGCGGATACCCGTGGTCCCCGACCCGCACGCCGCGATCACCGCCGCCGCACGGGCGGGCCGGCACGGCGAGGCCGCGGCACTGGCCGCGCGCTGGGAGCAGGAGGCGGCCCGCACCTGGGGCGTCGCCTCCGAGCAGGCCCTGCACTGGGCGGAGGTCCGCGCGGACCTGGCGATGCTCGCGGGCGACCCGGTCGGCAGCTGCCGCACCTGGCTGGCGATCGCCGGGCACCGGCTGGACGCGGGCCAGCCCGCCGACGCCCCGGCCGTCGAGTCGGCCGTGGACCGGGCCCACCACCAGTGGGGGCAGATCGGCGACTCCGCACGTGCCGTCGAACTGGGCTCGGCACTCGCCGAGTTGAGGCTGCGCGTGCCCGGACGCCGGCAGGGCGCCCTGGACCACGTACAGCGGCACCTCAGCAGACTCCAGGCGCAGGTGTGATCCTCGGGTTCAGGGCCCGGCGGGCAGTCTGACCCTGAACCAGGCGCCGCGGCCGGAGGGTTCGAGCGTCACCGTGCCGCCGTGCGCCGCCGCGATCGCCGCGACGATGCCGAGCCCGAGCCCGCTGCCCGTACTCCCGCCACCGACCGCGCTCGCGCCCTCGCCCCGTACGAACCGGTCGAAGATCCTGGCCCGCAGCGCGTCCGGCACCCCCGGCCCGTCGTCCGTCACCTCGATGACCCGGTGGTCGTCCTCCGTGCCGAGCCCCAGCGTGGTGGTGGTGCCGGGCGGGGTGTGGGTGCGGGCGTTGGCCGGCATCCACCGCGCTCACGGCGCTGCTGGGCGAGTGGGACCGGTGCCGGTGGATCTGGAACGAATGCTGCGCCCGGTCCAAGAAGGCCCACCGGGACGAGGAGAAGTGCGGTCCGGCGCGGCTGGACAAGATGCCGACCGAGGCCCGCACCCACAATGCGTGGCTGTGTGAGGGCAGCAGTGTTCAGCAGCAGCAGATCATCCGGGACTTCGGCAAGTCCCGCGCCAAGGCGTTGAAGGACATCAAGGCCCGGCTGCCGATGCGGCAGCGGGCGGGGATGCCGAAGTACAAGAAGAAGTCCCTGGCCGACCCGAGCCTGAACTACAACCGCAACGGTTTCCGGCTCGAGGACGGGCGCCTGCACCTCGCGGGCGGTATCGGCGTGACGGTGGTGTGGTCGCGAGACCTTCCTGCCGACCCGTCGTCCGTGCGTGTCCACCGTGACAGCCTCGGCCACTGGTACGCCTCGTTCGTCGTGGCAACCGAAGTCCAGCCGCTGCCGGAGACCGGCAACGTGCTGGGTATCGACTGGGGGGGGAAGGAGACCGCGATTACCACCAGCGACACCCACGACCTTCCTCACGTCGAGCACGGGCGGAAGGCCGCCGCGAAACTCACCGGGTATCAGCGGATGACGGCCGGGCGTAAGCCCAAGGCCGGGCAGGCCGCCTCCAAGGGCTACCGGACAGCGAAGAAGCTGACGGCGAAGCTGCACAAGAAGGTCGCCCGGCCGCGCCAGGACACCGGCCGAAAATGGGCCAAGCAGGTCGTCCGCGATCATGACACCATCGCCGTCGAGGACTTCCGCCCGAAGAAACGCGTGGGCGTGCCGTTCCGTCCCTGTCGAGAGCCTCCCCCGGCGTCAACTCCGGTGCCATGATGGTGAGTCATGACTGCTGAGGGGGAGGGTGTGGCAGCCCGGGCCATCCGCGTGCGTCTGGACGGGACGGCGAGCGACAGCGATGTCGGCGCCCTGAAGAAGTGGCTGGAGCGGGAGAGGCCGCTGGAGCAGCTGGTCAAGCGGGGCGATCTCAGGATCGAGGAGCGCGCCGGGACCGATGAGCAGGGCACGCCCATGGGTGTCGGCATGGACATCGTGCTGGTGCTGATCGGGGCGGGCGCGGAGACGCTCTTCAAAGAGCTGCTCGCACAGGTCAAGAGCGCGGTGCGGGCCTGGAGCGACAACCGCGGCTCCGTGGAGAACGGCGATCCGCCGGAGGCCCGTGTCGATCCCCTGGGCCCCGACGAGAGGTAGCCGGGTGGACCGCTTCGACCCGCGGGGAAAGGTGAACCGGGCGCTGCTGGTCGGTGTGTCCGAGTACGAGTTCACGCGGCCGAAGCACCGCGACGGCGTCCCGGGCCGGCTGCCCGCCGTCGCCCACAACCTCGCCGTGCTCGTACGGGCCCTGGAGCGGGGCGGAGTCCTGCGGCCCCTGGAGATCACCGTCGCGCGCTCGCCGCGGCTGGCCGACTTCCGCCACGCCCTGCGCGCGGCCGCCGACTCCGCCGAGGGGCTGCTCCTGCTCTACTTCGCCGGACACGGCGCCGTGCCCAGCGCGGGCGACGAACTGTGGCTGCAGATGCGCGACGCGGAGGTCGTCCGGGGCGAGACGGCGGGGTTCGAGGGCGCGGCCCGGTTCACCAACGTGCTGCGCATCCTCGCCAACAGCCACGCGGAGCGGATCGTGGTCGTCCTCGACTGCTGCAACGCGGGCAACGCCGCCCGGGTGTGGGAGGCCGTGGAGCGCCCGGACGTCCGACGGCGCGTTTCGGTGCTGATGAGCGTGCAGGCCAACAACCGCATCGACGCGGGCGACGCCGACACCCCCACCCCGTTCACCGCCCGGCTGGTGGAACTGCTGACGTCGGGGATCGAGAATCAGGAGGGCGAGGGGCAGGGCGACGAGGTTCACTTCCTGGCCCTCGCGGAGGCGCTCAGGACCTACATGTCCACCCACCACCGGACCGAACGCGGAGAACCCTGGGAACCGCAGAGCCGCACGGAGAACCCTCCGGCGGACGTGGTGCTGGGGGTCCGGGCGGGGGCCGGGAGACCCGTCGGTTCCACGGCGGCGGCCGTCGGAGCGGGGGCGGTGAGCCGCCCCACGCCCGGTCGCCGTCGGCAGCGCGCTTTCGTGGCCCGGGTGCGTGCGGCGGCGGCGCGGTCATGGTCCGGGGCCGTGGGCGCGGGCGCGCTCCGGCCCTCGGCTCCCGCCTCGAACCGGCCCCGGGGCGGGCCCCCGGCCCGCCGTGTCACGGTCGTCCTCCTCGTCCTCACCGCCGCCCTCGGTCTCGTCGGCTACTTCGTCGTCGACAACGCGGCCTCCGACCGGTCCGCCTGCGGCCCGCCCGTGGAGCTGCGGCTGCTCACGGATCCCGATCTCGAATCCACCGTGCGCAAGGCGGCCGACGCCTATCTCACGTCGGCGGCGAACACCACGGGCGTCGGCTGCCGGCGCAGTGGGATCACGGTGTACGGCGCGGGCTCGGCGGCCGTGGTGGCAGGCCTGCGCGACCAGTCGGACCCCTGGCAACGGCCGGTGAGCGACGACACCGACCCGCAGCGCGACATCGGGCCCCAGCCGGACATCTGGATCCCGGGCACGCTCGCGACCGCGGCCAGGGCGCGCGCCTCCGGGGTGGCGCGGACCTACGTGACGCTGGAGCCGGACGCGACGCCGTTCGCGTACTCCCCGATGGTGCTGTCGCTGCCGCAGGCCATCGCCGAGGACTCGGTGCGCGACCGGACCGGCGACTCGCTCGCGGGCCTGCGGGCGAAGCTGGCGCGCCGCGACAAGACCGCCTCCATGCGGCGCCCGGACCCGGAGTACACCGACTCCGCGCTGCTGGCCACGGTCGGCCTCTACGGCCCGGGCAAGGCCGACGTGGGCCGGGCGGAGGAGAGCGTGGCCCAGACCGGACCGCCCGCGCCCACCGCCGCCGACCTGCTGTGCGCCCTGCCCGACAACGCGGACACCGACCGGAGCACCGCGGCCCTCGTGCCGGAGTTCCTGATGGTGAGCGGGGTCGGCTGCGACCGGACGACGCGCACCCCGCGGATGGCCGAGTACCCCGACGACGTCCCGGGCCTCACCCCCACCTTCGTCCGCGTCCGCTGGACGGGCGGCGACAGCGACGAGGCGGCCCGGGACGACGCGGTACGCCGCTTCCACGACTGGCTCACGGGCACCGGTCTCACGGTCTTCGGGCAGGACGGCTTCCGCGCCCCTTCCGGCGCCCGCGCCTTCCTCGCGGCCCACGACTCGGCCAACGGTCTGATCGCCGACCCCGGCCGGCCCGCCGGGGCCGCGGGCGCCGAGGCGATGGACACGGCCCTGAACCAGTACCGCAACGCCAAGGGCCCCGGCCGGGTGCTCTTCCTGCTGGACAGCTCCGGCTCGATGGCCGGCCTGTGGCAGGGGCCCGGCGGTGCCCCCGGCATCCTCAAGCAGTCCCTCGGGGGACTCGGCGCACAGGACGAGTACGGCGTCTGGTCCGTGGCCTCCCCGGGCCGCAGCCCGTACGCCGAACTGCTGTCCTTCGGACCCCACAAGCGCCGCGACGCCGAGCGGGCCCTCGACCGGGCCGCGGTCAAGGACGCGGAGGCCGACCCGTACGGCGCGCTGAAGGCGGCGCTGGACACCATGGCCCAGAAGGGCAAGGACGACGACCGCCCCGAGCTGATCGTCTTCCTCACGGACGACGAGGACGACAACCACCTCACGGCGAAAGGCCACTTGGACGAACTGCTCACCTCGGCCCGGACCAAGGGCGTCCCGGTGGTCATGGCGGCCCTCGACAGTGGCGGCTGCGCCAAGGGCAGGCCCGACCAGCGGATCTCCGACGCGAGCGGCGGGCGCTGCCTGGACACCAAGGGCGACCTCGTGGCGGGCCTGCGGGACGAGGTCGCGCGCACCGGAACGGGGGACGAGTGATGCGGCGACGGCGGCGGACATACGGGCGGGGCCACGGACGGGTATACGGACGGCTCCACGGGCGGCTCCACGGGCGGCTCCACGGGCGGCTCCACGGGCGGGTCTACGGATACGGGCTGGCCCTCGCTCTCCTGCTGACCGCCTGCACCGGTGGCGGCCCGTCCGGACCCGGCGCCACGGTCTCCCCCGGCGCCTCCGGGGACATCGTCGTGGCCAGCGGGCGGGACGTGACCGGCAAGGGTGGCATCCGCCAGCAGCTCATCGACGCGTGGAACGCCCGGCAGGACAGGGAACACAGCGACGTCCACGCCCGCCTGGTCGAACTCCCGGGCTCCGCCGACCAGCAGCGCAGCCAGCTGCTCGGCGCGCTCCAGTCCGGCAGCGCCCAGTACGACGTCGTCAACCTGGACGTCACCTGGGTGCCGGAGTTCGCCGCCGCGCACCTCATCCGCCCGCTGCCGGACGCCCTGGTCGACGCGGACGTCATCAAGTCGGTGGCGAGCACGGCCCGTTGGGGCGACAAGCTCTACGCCGTCCCCTTCAACAGCGACGTCGGGCTGCTCTACTACCGCCGGGACTACCTCAAGCAGGCACACGTCCAGGACACCGACCTGAGCAAGGGGATCGCCTGGCGGCAGCTGCGGGACCTCACCGACGCCGTCGAGGCGCCGGGCCGGTCGCGGCCGAAGGGCTACGAGAAGGGCTGGACCACCCAGCTCGGCCCGTACGAGGGCCGCACCGTCAACGGGATCGAGGCGTTCCTGTCCGCCATGGACGGCGCCGGCCTCACCGACGAGGACGGCCGTTACACCGCCACCGTCCAGCAGCTGACGGACGGCCTCGCGGAGCTGCGCGCCCGCACCCAGGGCGCGTACACGCTCGGGGACGCGGTCCGCTCGGACGAGGGCGAGTCGCTCACCGACTTCGCGGACGGGCGTACGGCGTTCCTGCGGCACTGGCCCTACGCCTACCGCACCCTGCACCAGTCCCTGAGCGAGGCGCAGCTCGGCGTCGCTCCGCTGCCCGGCCGGGCGGTGCTCGGCGGACAGAATCTGGCGCTGGCCGGATCGTCCCAACAGGAGGGCAAAGCGCGGGATTTGATACGGTTCCTCACCAACAGGGAGAGCGAACGCTGTCTGCTCGACGCGGGGTTCGCGGCCACCCGCGAGTCGGCGTACACGGCCGACGACGTGACCTGCGGCGTGGCGAGGACACCAGGAGCCGCTTCCCCGTCGGCCTCGCCCTCCGGCGAGAGCGCCGACCGCATGCCGCGCGACGACCACGGGCGCCCCGCGTACGCCCGTACGATCCTGCTCCCCGCGCTCCGGCGTGCCGTCCAGCGCCCCCGCACCCCCCTGTACGGCGCGTTCACCCAGACGTTCGCCACCGAGCTGGGCAGGTTGTTCAGCGACGACCCGCCGGGCGACGCGGAGTTGGCCGCCGAACTGGACAAGGAGCTCAGGAAGGCACTTCCGGGCTGACGAGATACGCGAGCGCGCCCGACACCAGCGTCCGCACGCCCGGCGCGACCGTCGCCAGGTCGGGCGCGAAGTGCGGGCTGTGATTGCTGGGCACGGCCGCGAACTTCTCCATGAGGTCGTCGCCCGGGGCCGCGTCCCACACCTCGGCCGGGGTGCTGGTCACGAACCAGTAGGAGTACGGGATCTTCCCGTCCGCGAGCCGGGGGAAGTCCTCGCTGCCCATCGCCGGGCCCGGGTCGAGGATCGTCCCGGCGCCGAAGACCTCGCCGTGCACGGCCGCGACCCGGCGGTCGGTCTCCGGGTCGTTGACGGTGACCGGGAAGCTGTTGCCGACGACGACGTCGGGCTCGCGCGGGCAGCCGGCGGCCAGGCACTCGCCCGCCGCGATCCGCCGGATCGCCGCGATCATCCGTTCACGGACCTCGTCCGACTGCGTACGGATGTTGAGGGCGATCCGGGCCTCGGCGGGGATGATGTTGTGCCGGGTGCCCGCCTCGATCCGTCCCACGCTCAGCACGGCCGACTCGCGCGCCGCGATCTCCCTGCTGACGACGGTCTGGAGCCGCGTCACGAGGTACGCGGCGGTGACGACCGGATCGACGGTCGACTCCGGACGCGAACCGTGCCCGCCCCGCCCGTGCACGACGATGTCCACGTCGGTGGAGGCGGACATGATCAGTCCGGGCGAGTGGGCGTACAGCCCGGTGGGTCCGGGGGCCGCGTGCTGGGCGAGCAGGACGTCCGGCCGCGGGAACCTCTCGTACAGTCCGTCCGCGACCATCCCCGACGCGCCCTCGCCGGTCTCCTCGGCGGGCTGCCCGAGCACGAGGAGCGTGCCGGACCAGGTGTCGCGTCCGGCGGCGAGCGCCCGGGCCGCGCCCGCCAGCCAGGTGACGTGCAGATCGTGCCCGCAGGCGTGCATCACGCCGGGCGCCTGGGAGGCGTACGGCAGTCCGGTCTCCTCCCGCACCGGCAGGGCGTCCATGTCGGCGCGCAGCAGCACGGTCGGCCCGGGCCCGTTGCGCAGGACACCGACGACTCCGGTGCCGCCGACGCCGGTGACCGTCTCGAACCCGGACGTGCGCAGCCGGTCGGCGAGCGCGGCGGCCGTCCGGTGTTCCCGCATCGACAGCTCCGGGTGCCGGTGCAGGTCCCGGTAGAAGTCCTCCAGGCCGGGAACCGGGAGCTCGGCGGTGAGGTCCAGTGCGATGCGTGCGGCAGGCGAGATCACGGGGCCAGCGTAAGGGCCGCCGACGGGACGGGGGAGTTCCCGTCGGCGGCCGGTCTTACCGCATGGCCACCGCGTGGCCGGTGTGGTTCTGGGAGTGCGGGGTGGTGGCTTCGGCCGCCCGGGCGGGGCCGGCGTTCGCTGCCAGGACCAGGGCGGCGACGGCGACGACGGCGGCACCGAAACCTCTGAAGTAGCGCGCGGAAATACGTCGGAGCATGGCGACCTCGCAACAACAGCGGCGTATTAAGCAGGCTTAATCCGCCGCTTAACGTAGGGGTTCGAAGCATCAAAGGGCAAGGGGCGCAAGGGGAGTTGGACAATAGTCAAAAGTTGGCCGAGTGTAAGTCGGGTTAATGGCATGCTTAATCCATGGCGGAGCGTGACGGCCCGGAGGTCATCGGGCGCAGGGTTCAGCAGTTGCGTACGGAACGCGGGCTGACGCAGAAGCAGTTGGCGGAACCGGCGTACACGCCCGCGTACATCTCCACCCTGGAGGCCGGGCGGGTGCGGGCCTCCGAGCCCGCGCTGCGGCACATCGCCGAGCGGCTCGGGGTGGCGTACGAGGAGATCGCGACCGGGCGTCCCGCCCACCTCGCAACCGACCTGCGGCTGCGGCTCACCGACGCCCAGCGCACGCTCGCCACCGGCGAGGCGGAGGTCGCGGCGGAGCAGTACGCCGCGCTCCTCGCGGAGTCGGACGCGCACGGGCTCGTCGCCGAGCAGGCCGCGGCGCTGCTCGGGCTCGGCGAATGCGCCCTGGAGACCGGGGACCTCCAGACCGCGCGGGAACGTTTCGAGGCCTCGGAACAGCGCCTCGGCGACGCGCCCCTCCCGAACCGGGTGCCCGCCCTGCGCGGCCGGGCCGTGTCCCACTACCTCGCCGGTGAACTCCGCTACGCCTGCTATCTGTTCGAGTCCACCCTCGACGAGCTCAACCGCACCGGGATGCACGACCCGGACGCACTGCTGCTCCTCTACACGGGCGTCATCGCCCCGTACATGGACATGGGCGCCCATGCGCGGGCCGCCCAGGCCGCGGAGTTCGCGCTCGCCCTGGCGCCCCAGGTGGCTGATCCGGCCCTCGTCGCCCGGATGCACCGCTCCGTCGCCCGCACGATGATCGCCGAGGGCCGGGTCGCCGAGGCCGACGCCTCCCTCGCCAAGGCCTCCGAGCTCTACCGGCAGCTCCAGATCCGTACCGAGCTCGCCAACTGTCACTGGATGCGTGGCTACTTGTACGTCCAGAACGGGGAACTGGAACGGGCGGAGGGCGAGTTGCGGGAGGCGCAGGCGATGCTCTCCGCGAAGCGCGCCGCCCTGTACACGAGCCAGGTCAACGTGGAGCTCGCGGACGTACTGCACCGGCGCGGGAAGTCGGCCGAGGCCGCCGTCCTCCTCCACGAGGTGCTCGGTGACCTCAGTCCCGAGCGCGGTGCCGTGCACTCGGCCGGTGCGCACCGACTGCTCGGCATCATCGCCGAGGACGCCCGGGACACGGAGTCCGCCGAGGAGCACTACGTGCGGGCGCTGAGTCTTCTTGAGCGGGCGGGGGCGGCGGGGGATCTCGCCGACCTGTGCCGGCTCCTCGGGGACCTGTTGCGCCGTACGGGGCGGGTCGAGGCGGCGCTCGACGCCTACCGCACGGGTCTTGGCCACCGGACGGCCCCCGGCACCACCACCCTGGGCCCGGCCCCGGCCCAGCCCCCGCTGTAACGGACCCGCTCGCGCAGTTAGTTCCCCCGGCCCAGCCCCCGCTGTAATGGACCCGCTCGCGCAGTTAGTTTCCCGCGCCCCCGGGGGGATTCCTCGGCCGCGGGCCGGTGGGGGCTGCTCGCGCAGTTCCTCACGCCCCCAAAAGCCTCGCCCCGTCCGGCGCTTGAGGACAAGGCCGAAGGCCGCACCCCACCCACCCCGGCCCGCGCCATTCAGCCCGTCCGGCGTTTGAGGACGAGGCCGTTCAGACCGACAGGGGGTCTGGGGGCGCAGCCCCCTGGGATGATGAGGGTCCCCCCTGTTCGAGCGAAGCCGAGAGCTTGGGGGAGGGTAGGGGCGGCGGGGGCGAGGAAGCCGGAGAACCCCTACGCGCGGCGGTAGTGCGCGGACCCCCCGACAGGTGCCTCGGAGGCGGATATCTCGGAGGCGGGGATCTCGAAGATGGTTTCGAGGCCGTCCTCCTCGTCCCACTGCTCGCCGACCTCCGTGAAGCCGAACCCGGCGATCGTGGCCAGGGACGCGGCGTTGTCCGGGCTGATCGTCACCCGTATGGTCCGGACCCGGGCATCGGCGGCGGCCCGGCGCATCAAGGCGGCCAGGATCGCCCGTGCGTAGCCCCGGCGGCGGTGGCCGGGGTCCACGGAGTAACCGATCTCCACCATGCCCGCCTCGTCCGGCGGCCCGTGGAACCCGGCGTGGCCGACGACCGTACCCTCCGGTTCGGCGACCACGACCTTGGCCAGCCATCCCGCGCACTCGGGGCGCGAGGCCAGCTGGTTCAGCCGGTAGCGCCAGAGCCAGCGCGCGCTGTCGCTGAGGAAGTACTCGGTGAGTTCGGCCCCCACCTCGGCACCGGCCCGGTCGAGGTCGGAGTCCAGCAGGGCTGTCATGGCCGTGCTCGACAGCTCGACGAACCGCACCGACTTGTCTCTTGCAGCGTTGTCTGTCACAGCGGGGATCCTCACCGGGGGGAACCGGACCTGTCGAACGGTTTTCCCCGTACGCCCTCCCGGGGCCTTTACGGCGTCACGATCGGGAACGCCTTGTCCGGCTCGGAGACGTACGAGAGCAGCCGGGCCAGCACGGTGGTGTCGCCGTCCGACTCGATGCCCGCGAGGCCCCGGCCCGTCACGACCCCGAGCAGTTCCGGGCGGGTGAGGGTCAGGGTCAGGTCCGCGTGGGGCTTCGGGGTGTGGTGGACCGGCATGGCGCGGTGCGTGAGGGCGCCGTTGTGGAGGTTGACTCGATGGCGGCGCTGCTCGTCGATGACGACGAGGTCGAGGGTGAGGTGTTCGTTCCAGGCGCGGGGGCCCTCGATCCGCACGGCGAGCGAGTCGAGGAGCATGCTCACGGTGAGCGCGGACGTCAGTTCGGGGCTCGTGGTGTCGACGGGGATGTCGGCGGTGCCCGCGCGCAGTTCCAGGGCGGCCGTGAGGTAGGCGTTGCGCCAGGTCCCGTTCTCCGCGCCGTACCCGAGCCGTTCGTAGACGCCCGCGAGGGTGTCCTTCGCGGCGTTGTTCGACGGGTCGGCGAACACCAGGTGGTTGAGGAGGGTGGCGGCGAACCGCAGGTCGCCGGCGTCGATGTACGCCCGCGCCTTGACCAGGGTCTCCGTCTGGCCGCCCGCCAACTCCACGTACCGCCGCCCGAGTTCGACCGGCGGATGCTCCCAGAGGTGGGCGGGGTTGCCGTCGTACCAGCCCATGTACCGCTGGTAGACGGCCTTGACGTTGTGGCTGACCGAGCCGTAGTAGCCGCGGGCGTGCCAGGCCCTCTCCAGGGCGGGCGGCAGCAGCAGTTCCTCGGCGATCTCGGTGCCGGTCAGGCCCCGGTTGAGCATGCGGAGGGTCTGGTCGTGCAGGTAGGCGTACAGGTCCCGCTGTTCGCCGAGGAACCTGACGACGTTCGCCCGGCCCCAGATCGGCCAGTGGTGGGAGGCGAACGCCACGTCGTAGGTGTCACCGAACACGTCGATCGTCTCGTCGAGATAGCGGGCCCACACGTGCGCGTCGCGGACCGGGGCCCCGCGCAGGGTGAGCACGTTGTGCAGGGTGTGGCTGGCGTTCTCGGCCACGCACAGGGCGCGCTGCTCGGGGAGCAGGAAGTTCATCTCGGCGGGCGCCTCGGTCCCGGGCGTGAGCTGGAAGACGAACCGCACGCCGTCGACGGTCTCCTCCTGCCCCGTCCGGGTGATGTCCACGTTCGGGGCGATGAGCGTGACGGTGCCGGTGGAGGTGATGGTGCCGAGCCCGGTACCGATCTGGCCGCGCGGCGCCCTCGGCAGCCGGGAGCCGTACATGAACGCCGACCGGCGCAGCATCGCGTTGCCCGCGAAGACGCTCTCGCTGACCGCGTGTTCCAGGAATCCCTCGGGCGCGAGAACGGGCAGCCCGCTCTCGCTGCCGTGCGCCACCACTCCGCGGGCGCCGCCGAAGTGGTCGACGTGGGAATGGGTGTAGACGAGCCCGGTCACCGGCCGTGCACCCCGGTGCTCGTGGTAGAGCCCGAGGGCCGCCGCGGCGCACTCCGCCGAGATCAGCGGGTCGATCACGATCACACCGTGCTTGCCCTCGACGAGGGTCATGTTCGAGAGATCGAGGCCGCGCACCTGGTACACACCCTCGGTGACCTCGTACAGGCCGTGGCGCGCGCACAACTGTGACTGCCGCCACAGGCTGGGGTGCGCGGTGTCGGGGCACTCCTCGTCCAGGAACGCGTACGCGTTCCCGTCGTAGACGATCTGTGCCTCGCTGTCGGTGATCACGGGCGGGTCCAACGCCGCGATGAACCCCCGATCGGCGTTCTCGAAGTCCGTGAGATCGTCGAAGGGAAGGTCATCACGCGCCGGGACGGTCATACGTCCAGCCTCTGCCGACGAGCGGTGAGCGGCTAGTGGAGTGGGCCGTTCGTGACGTGCGCGGTCGCGAGGTGTGGGCTCGTGACGTGCGTCAGAGCCGGTCCATCCGGGTGTAGGGGCTGAGGATGCGGGCCTGGCGGGAACCGAAGTCGACGAGCATGGCGATGCCCTCTTCGACGCCGATGATCGTGCCCAGGCCGAACTGGTCGTGGGAGACCCGGTCTCCGAGGCTGAATTCCTTGGCCACGGGGACGACCGGGGCGGCGAAGGGGCTGGTGGGCAGGTGGCGCCGGGGCGCGGAGGGTTTCGTCATCGTGTAGCCAGTATGGGCTTTGTTTGGCCGGTTGGAAGCCCCGGATTTGGTTCCGCAGCCGGATCGTGGCCTTCGGTGGCGCCGACGATCTTGGACCAGACGCCCGCGGAGACGGACAGCGAACGGTTCCCCGCCGTGTACGGGAGGGGTGCGGGCAGGGCCGCCTTCTTGCCCTTGGCCGGGTGTTCCGCGAAGAGAGCGACGGTGAGGGTGAGGTGTTCGTCGTAGGTCGTCTGCCAGAGCGTGCGCAGGCCCGCGGCGCCGGTGTGGGTGGCCGGGAGCGCGTCCGGCCGGCCGTACAGGAACTTGGTGATCATCCCCGCGTCGGCGCGTGTCATGGCCGTACGGGTGCGGGGGTGGGCCTCGTAGAGGGTGCGGCCCGCGCGGGTGATCTTCGCGACCGTGTACGGCGTGGCGTAGACGCCGTGCGCCGCCGCCGTGGCGTACGCGGAGGCGAGCCGGAGCGGGGTCGGGGCCGCGGTGCGGATGAGGTCCGTGAGGGGGGCGAGCAGCCTCATGCCGGAGAACGGCTGGAGCGCGGTGCCCGCCTCCACCGCTCCGTCCCGCGCGTCGTTGAAGGGCTGACTGGCGTAGTCCGCCCCGCCGTACAGCACGCGGACCGCGCCGTCGCCGGGGACCAGCGCGACCACGGCCGTGTGGACCCGGACGTCCCCGGCCGGTTTCACCCCGGTCCTCTTCCCCCCGCCTGCCTTCTCCTCGGCCGTCTTCTCCCCGGTCCTCTTGTCGGCGCCGTCGGCCGCCAGCTCCGCCGTCGCGTCCTGCGCCGTCAGGTCGAAGGTCGTACGGACCGTGTAGCCACCGCGGGCGAGCTGGTCCTCGGTGATGCCGAGCCGGTCGGCGGCCTCCGAGGCGGCCGCGTCGATGAGGTACTGGCGCTGGCCGTCCGTGTCGCCCGGCGGATAGAAACGGAAGGCCGGGAAACGGGCCGCGGCCCGCTGCGCGGACGTGATCGCGCCGCTGTGCGCCATCGCGTCCAGCACCCACTCCCAGCGGTCCACCAGCTTGGCCGTCACCTTCGGGTCGGAGCCGGCCTTCTCGTAGTACGAGGGAATGTTGATGACGGACGCGAGCGCCGCGCCCTGGCTCACCGTGAGGTCCTTGGCGTCGACGCCGAAGTAGTTCCGGGCGGCGGACTGGATGCCGGCCGCGCCCCGGCCGAAGTACACCGTGTTGAGGTAGCCCTGCAGGATCTCGTCCTTCGAACGGGTGCGGTCCAGCTTGATCGAGATCAAGGCCTCGCGCGCCTTGCGGGACAGCGACTGCTGCGGGCTGAGCAGGGCGTTCTTCACGTACTGCTGGGTGATCGTGGAGCCGCCCTGCCGGCCGCCGCCGCTCACCGTCGACCAGGCCGCCCGGGCGATCGCCTTCGGGGAGATCCCGGTGTCCGTGCGGAAGGACCGGTTCTCCGCCGCGATCACCGCCTCCTGCACATACCGGGGGACCTGCGAGAGCGGGATCTCCTGCCGGTCCACGGGGCCGCGCCGGCCCAGGTAGTCGCCGTGGTCGTCGACGAAGACCGTGCTCTGCATGGCCGTCTCCGGGTGCGGCTCGGGGATCTTCGTCAGGTGGTACGCCACCACGGCCGCGCCGACGAGGTTCGCGAGGAGCGCGAGCAGCACGACGATCGCGCGGCGCAGCCGGCGCCCGCGGGTGCGACGGATACGGATCCGCCGCTCGACGAGCCTGCGGCGCAGGCCCGCCATGAGCCGGCCGCGCCCACCGGCGCTGTGTCGCCCGCGGCCGGGGCTGCCGCCGCTGCCGTGGTCATCGGGGGTCACGGCGACGTCGGTGCCGCCGTCCGTGTCCACGGCGTCCACGGCGTCCACGGCGTTTACGGCGTCCACGGCGTTCACGCCGTTCACGGCGTTCACGGCGTTCACGGCGTCCACGTTCACGCCGTTCACAGGCCGGCCCCCGTGCTCGCTGTCACCCCGCCCGCCGAGTCGTACACCGTGACTCTCCTGGTCACATCGACGGGCCTGCCGGGGGCGACCGGCTTCGGTGCGCTCACCATCGCGTACCAGACTCCCCAGTGCGGGCCGCCCGCGAGGGTGAGGGCCGTGCCGGCGACCTGGCCCTCGGTGGTCTCGATCTCGACCCGTGCCGCCTCGCGCTTGCCGCGGTAGACGCCGGAGAGGAAGTACCCCCAGTCTCCCGCGCCCTCCTGCTGGACGGTGACGCCGGGCTCGTCGGCGCCCTCCTTCACACTGCTGAACAGCGGCCCGGAGTCGGCGGGCGAGGACCAGTGCGCGCCGTCCTCGGTGAGCCAGATCTTGATGCCGTGCGCGACCTCGACCCGTTCGCCGGCGGTCACGACCCGCACCGTGGCCATGGGCAGACCGGAGGGGGATGTCACCCGCCCGTCGCCCGTTTCCGGGGACACGGCCTCGCGCAGGGCGACCACGGCCAGCGGGACCACCAGCAGCGCGCACGCGGACCCCGCCGCCACGGCCGTACGCCGCCGCCTGCGCTGCCGCCCCGCGCGCTCGATGGCGGCCAGCGGCACGGCCGAGGGGGTGACGTCGTAGGCGGCTTCGGCGAACACCTCGCGCAGCGGCTCGGACTCGGCCGACGGGCGCGGGAACTTGCGGTGACGTTTCATGAGCGGGCTCCGGAGACGGGGTGTCGGCGGGCGGGGGGCGGGGCGACGGAAGGGGCGGCGAGGCGGGCGGCGAGGGAGGGATGGGCGCGCAGGGCCGCCAGACCGCGCCGGGCGTGCGCCTTGACCGTGCCGGCCGAGCAGCCGAGCAGCTGCGCGATCTCGGCCTCGCCCAGTCCCTCCCAGTGGCGCAGCACCATCACGGCCCGCCGCCGCGCGGGCAGCGCGGCCAGCGCCCGGCCGAGCGCGTCCCGCCGGCCGACGGCCTCCGTGGGAACCGGTACGGCCCGGCGCGCCCGCTCGGGCAGGAACGGCGTCAGCAGACGGGCGGCGCGTCCTCTCCGCGTGCGGCCGAGGTGGGTTCTGACCAGGGAGCGCCGTACGTAGAAGTCGACGTCGTCGCGCGGGATGCGCCGCCAGCGGGCACGGACCCGGGCCAGCGTGGTCCGGACGAGATCCTCGGCCTCGTGGAGGTCGCCGGTGAGCAGATGCGCGGTGCGGACCAGACGGGGCCAGGCCGCGGTGGCGTACGGGGCGAACTCGCCGTTCCCGGCAGACGCGCCGGGAGTTTCGGAGGCGGCGTGCGAGGCGGCACGCGAGGTGGCACGGGAAGCGGCGTCGGAGGAGGTGTGGGAGGAGGTGTGAGGCACGGCCTGCGGTCCCTCGGAGTCGGGTACGTGGGGGTGGGGGCGGACGGGGTAGCCGGGACCTGAACACCCGGCTCCCCCGCCCGCACGCTCACTTCAGCGCGCTGCCGGCCCGCCACTGGGCCCAGTCCGCGTTCCAGTCGCCGTAGCCGTTGCCCACGGCCACCGTGTCCTTGGAGCCGACGACGGTGACGACGTCGCCGGGGATGACCTCGTCGTAGAACTTCTTGGCGGTGCCGTCCGTCGCGAGTCCGACGCAGCCGTGGGTGACGTTCTGGTGCCCGGCGTACGTATTGGCCTTCGGGTTCTGGTGGAGGTAGGTCCCGGAGGTGGTGAGGTGGACGGCGTAGTAGTAATAGTCCGCGTAGGCGTCGCCGTAGCCGACGGTCTGCGAGTTCATGAAGACCTTGGTCGCCTTGTCGGAGACGACCATCGTGCCGTTCCAGGTGTCCATGCCCGGGGCGCCCGCGGTGATGGGCACATTCCGGGTCTGCCCGTCCTTGACGACCTTCATCATGTGCGTGCGCACGTCGACCGTGGCGACGAGCGAACGGCCCACGGTGAAGTGCCGGGTGATGCCCGAGCCCGCCCGGACGGTGACCTCGGTGCCCGGGCTCCAGTACGCGCGGGGCCGGAAGTCCACCCGCTGCCCTTCCAGCAGATCGCGGTCCTTCACCCAGCTCCAGGAGCCCTCGACATCGGCGTCGACCTTCAACTGCCGCTCCACCTGCGCACGTTCACCGGTCGGTATCGCGTGGTCGAAGGTGACGGATATCGGCATGCCGACGCCCACGGTCTGACCGTCGGCGATGTTGATGTGCGCGCCGGTCAGCTTCGCGAGGGGCTTGGCCTTGACGGGCTGGGTGGTCGGCTTCTGACCGGCCGCCGTGTTCGGCTTCGCCGCCGTGTCCACCTCGGTGCCCGCGCTCCCCGTCACCGCCCCCTTCGAGCAGCCCGCGAGCGCGAGCGCGCACACGGCGGCCGCCGTCCAACCGGCCGCGATACGACGGCTCCTGGCTCTCCTGGTCATCCTGATCCCCCTGCGGTGTGTTTCGATGTGCGGCGTACGGGACCTGTACGCACGGCACGGACCGCCGGGTTGCACGGGGCAGGGGAAATTCCGAAGTCTTCGGCGGGGGCACGACCGAGGAAGAGACGGGGGGCATGACCGAGGAAGAGTTCGACGCGTTCTACGCCGCCGCGTTCCCCCGGCTGACCGGTCAGCTGTACGCGTTCACCGGGGACCACGGCGAGGCGCAGGACGTCGTCCAGGAGGCGTTCGTCCGCGCCTGGGACCGGCGGCGGGATTTCCTCGCCGAAGGGGCGCCGGAGGCGTGGATACGGACCGTGGCGATGCGGCTCGCGGTGAGCCGCTGGCGCCGCGCGCGCCGCTGGCTGGAACTCGTCCGCCGCACCCCGCCGCCCGAGCACACGCCGGGCCCCGATCCCGAGCGCACCGCGCTGGTCGCCGCGTTGCGCACACTGCCCGAGGCACAGCGGATGGCGCTGGTCCTGCACCATCTGTGCGACCTCAGTGTCGAGCAGGTAGCCTCCGAAACCGGTGCCCCCGTGGGCACGGTCAAGGCCCGGCTGTCCCGCGGCCGGGCGGCGCTGGCGCAGACGCTGGCGACGGCGGACGAGTGGGAGACCGCCGACAGGGGCAAGAAGAGCGCGGACAGGGGGAAGCCGTCCGCGGGTTCCGCGGACTCGCCGCGCTCCGCGCGCTCGCTGTATCCGACGGACGAGGGGAAGAGGGAGGACGACCGTGTCCGATGAACTCGCCTCCGGCCTGCGCGAGTTGGCCCAGGACGCCGAAACTCTCCCGTCGGTGTCCGGCGCCGAGATCCGGCTGCGGGCCGTACGCCGCAGGCGCCGGCGTTTTCGATGGACCGCCGTGACCGTCGCCGGTGCCTGCGCCGCCGCGAGCCTGGCCCTGGTCATGGCCCTGAACCTGACCGGCGGCGACCGCGAGGACCGCCCCTCCCCGGCCGCGAGCCCCACCGCCCCGCCCAGCACCCCCTCCCCGGCAGCGCCCGACGCCACCGTCGACCTCTCGCGGCGCATGCTGACGGTCGCGGGCCGCGAGCTGCCGATCTCCTCCGGTTCCGTCCGCTACCCGACGGCCACGGGACGGATGACGGTCGTCACCAAGGACAGCGTCAGGGCGCTGTCCTTGTTCGCGGGCAAGTACATGGAGAAAGTGGCCTGGGTGATCGGTCTGCGTGCCGCCGACGGGACGACGAACTTCGTCGGAACCCTCACGGGCGAGGAGAAGGCTCCCGGGAACTACGACGTCACGACCGGCTGGATCGGCCTGCGCCGCGCGGACGCGGTGTGGCTGTACAAGGAGTTGGCGCCGGGCGCGGTGGTCGAGATCAGGCGCGCGACCACCCCGACCCCGGCGGCGGACCTGTCGCCGTCGGCGACCGAGGGGACGGTCCTGCCGGGCGGCACCGGCGGCGCCGCGGCCCATCCCGGTCGGACCGCCGCCACGCCCGTGCCGTCACTGCCCACAGCGCCGTCGGTGACGGCGGTCCTTCCCTAGGTGTGACTCGCCGCCGCGAGGCCTTCCGGTCCTCGGGGGTCAGCCCTCCTGGGCGGTGTTGTCGGTGTTGTCGGTGTTGTCGGTGTCGGCGGTGTCGGCCGTGGTGTTTTCGGTGTCGGCGGGGCTCTCGGTGAGGGGTTCGGTGGGCGTGTCGGTGAGGGGGCCGGCCGACGGGGTGGTGGGGACGGCCGGCGCGGTGGTGGGGACGGCCGGCGCGGTGGCCGGGGGGCGCCCCGCCAGGACGTCCTGGAGCCGCTGCGTACCGACCTGGACGGCCTGCTGTGTGGAGTCCTGCGCCGCCCCGCCGAGCCCGCCGTTGGTGAGGGAGACCGCCCGGTCCCCGACCCGCACGGCGGCGAAGTCCAGCGTCAGCATCGACGCCCCGCCGGAACCGTCACCACTGTCGCCGGACGACGCACCGCTCATCGTCAGCCGCAGCCCCTCCCGCGCATCGCCCACCCCGGGCAACACCGTCGGCACGACCGTCACATTGAGCCGTCCACCCCGCACGTCCGTGGACGTGAACTGCGCGCACTTCGCGGGCAGCGTCCGCAGCCAGGCCAGCTTGGCGTCCACCTCCGATGGAGCGGCGTACGCGGCGACCTGGTAGCGCAGCTGCGCCGCGTTGCCGCTCTCGTCGAGGCCCACGACGGCCCGGGCCCCCGTCGGCTCGCCCAGCAGATCCTCGGCGTACAGACCGTCGAGCAGTCGCTGACAGTCCGGTGTGTCCGTCCTGGTTTTGAGGAGACCGTCCCGCCAGGTCGCCCCGCCCTGCGTCGCGGACCAGCGACCGCCCAGCTCGCCCTGGGTGATCAGCGCGGCCGAGGCCTGGGCGTCGGTGAGGGAGGGGGTGGCGGAGCCGGCGGGCGGTACGACGGACGGCGCGTCCGCGGGCCTCAGGACGCCGTGCAACGAGCACGCGGACGCCGACACCAGGAGGCCCGCGGTCAGGGCGCGGACGAGGAGACGGTACGGACCGGTAGGACCGTTCGGAACCTGCATGGCGGAGGCCTCCTGGGGGCGGACGCGCGAGTGTCCCTCCCACGCCACCACCGGGCCCGGCGGCCCACCAGCCGTACCGGGCCGTCCGGGTGAGCGGCCCGGCCGATCACCCCGCCACTGCCCGCGGGACCGCCTCGGCGAGGTCCTGCGGGCACATATCTGTCATGGCCGTGGTAGAAAATGAGCCGCCGTCCGGGCGGTTTTTTTATTCCCCGGGGTGGGGTGAGATAGTGCGCCGCCCTTCGGGAGCTGCACGTGCTAGTGTCGATATCAGTTGCAGTTGTGGTTCCCAAAGTCTTGGAGCGTACTTTCCGGTCCGTACCGGTCGGTCGCTTCTGAATTATCCGGGAGTTTTTCCGGATGGGGCAATCATTGCGGCGACGCGGACCCGCACAGTGTGGGTCCTCGAGCTTTGCCCCGAAGGAGATTTGACATGGCTACTGGCACCGTGAAGTGGTTCAACGCGGAAAAGGGCTTCGGCTTCATCGAGCAGGACGGCGGCGGCGCCGACGTCTTCGCCCACTACTCGAACATCGCCACCCAGGGCTTCCGTGAGCTCCAGGAAGGCCAGAAGGTGACCTTCGACGTCACGCAGGGCCAGAAGGGCCCGCAGGCGGAGAACATCGTCCCCGCCTAGTCCGGGACCTGCTGACGCCTGACTTCTGAGTCGGCCGACGCTTACAGGTGGCCGGGACCTGCACCATGAGGTGCGGGCCCCGGCCACCTGCTTTTTTTCTTCCGTCCGGGTCCGTCGCCGGTTCACCACCGGCCGTTCCCGGTTGTTCCGGATTGAATTTCCGGCGAATTTTCTGGCCGCTGTGCCCACTTTCCGGTCTGCCGTGCCCACCTTCCGGCGCCGTGAAACTTCATCCCGCGGAGACACCATGCGTTGTGTGATCGCCCGTTTCCCCTTCGACCTCATCAAGAGTGAGGTCGAGCACTCGATGGCGGGCCGCGAGCCCGAACCCGTCACCAGCGCGTCCGTGGTCATCGGCCCGCACACCTACCCCGTCAAGCAGGTCGGGGAGGTCATCACCAAGCAGGACCGCCGCGACTTCACCGAGGTCGAGGTCGCCCGCGCGCTCACCCGTCTGGGCTTCGTCTGCCGCCCGGCCGTCACCCCGGCCCGCTCCGCCGTTCCCAGCTGGGCCGAGACCGTGTAACACCCCGTCCGGCCCGGCATCCCCCGCTTTTTCTCCTCAGCCCTTCAGCCATGGGGCGCCGGGGACGTCCGTCCGCACCCTCGTCGCCACGAAGTCCACCGTCGCGTAGTGGCCCGGCGACATCCGGGCCGTGACGCGGCGGAGATTGCCGTCGGTGTCGATCCAGTAGGTCAGGGTGGAGTCGTCGACGGGGCTCGCGGAGGCGCTCGGGCCAGGGCGCGGGCCGGAGAAGACACCGTAACCGTGGCCGTCCAGACGTTCGTCGCGCAGCCACAACGGACCTGAACGGGCGAGGAGTTCCGCGTTGTCGGGCCTGTCCGCGGCCACGGACAGCACCAGGCGCAGGGCTCGGTCCAGGGGCGCCGTGGAGTAGGGGCGGCGGGTCCACTCCTCGCGCTTGAGGGTGCCGGCCCTGCGGACGGCCTGCGCGGCGGTCGTCACGATGTCCGGGGCGGGGGTCCTGGCCGTCGTCCGGCCGGCCTCGGCGCCGCGCGCGGCAGCCGGCGGCCGGGCCACGGCGAGACCCTCCAGGTCCCAGGCGAGCAGGCCCTGCACGGTCCGGGTGTCGTCGACGATCTCGTACGCGCCCACGGCCCGGCGCACATGGTGGTCGACCACCGCACGCACCGTGATCGTCCCGTCCCCCGTCTCCGCCGCGGGCAGCCGGACCGTCACCTCCGAAGGACTCGCCTCGTAGGCGCGGAACCGGGCCAGTGCCATGCGCTGGGCCTCGTCCGCCGAGACCGGGTGCGGGGACGCGTCTCCGTTGCCGGAGAGCAGGAGCAGGAGGGCGGTCAGGGCGCCCGCCAGCGCCGTCGTGGCCGCGACCACCGTCACCCAGATCTTCTTGCGCGGCGTGCGCGGCGTGCGCGGCTCGCGCGGCGGTTGCGGCTCGTGGGGCATGTGGGGCCCACTGGGCACGTGGGGCTCGTCAGGAGAGAAGCGCATGCTTGTCTCTACCTGTGGGCGGGCGCTCCACCGGTCGACTCCGCTGGACGGTCCGCCCCGCGTCACCCTCCCGGGTGAGGCGGGCGGGGCTACACCGCCAGGATCGCCCGCACGGTCTTGCCGCCGACGCCCGTGTTGACGACTTCCAGGCGGTGGGCGAGCTGCTGGACCATCGCGAGGCCGCGGCCGCTTTCGGCGTCGGTGTCCACCAGGCCGACCCGGGGGCGGCCGGGGCTGTCGTCATGGACCTCGACGGTCACCTCGCCGCCGTGTCCCAGCTGGAGCCGCAGCCGGCAGCCGGTACGGCCGTGCCGGACGGCGTTGGCGACGAGCTCCGAAGCGATGAGCGTGGCGTCGTCGACCTGGTCGGCGGTCGGCGCCGCCGTCCGCGGACGTGGACGGGTCAGGAACGCCGAGGTCAACCTGCGGGCCCTGCCTGCCGAAACGGCCGCGCGCGGCAGTGTGTACTCCACGCGGGCGGTCAGTCGGACGGCGCGCTGCTGCGCACGCATGACAACCTCACTTCCCCTCCCAGGACAACCGGTACCCGGCGACCGGACCCCCGCCGGCCGGGACCCGCGCCAAACGGTGCGCGGCCGGTCCTGCCTTCGGGTGATGCCCGCCCCCGGCGATCGGCAACCAGGGGCGGAGGTCACAAAGCCGCCAAGGATGTACAGAGTTGCTGGTGGTTCACGGCAAGGCTGCCGTCGGTTCACGGCCCGTTGCCGAGGAGGCGGAAGTCCGCGTAGTCGAAGCCGGGGGCCACCACGCAGCTGACCAGGACCTCTTGGTCGCCGGCCGGGCGGGCGGACTGCCAGACGTGGCCGGGGACCAGGGCCTGCGGGCGTTCGCCGCTTTCCAGGGCGGGGCCCAGACGCAGGACCGTCGGCTCCCCGTCCGGGGCTTCGCCGTCGCCGCCGAGGAGGAGGTCGAGGGGGCCGCCGCGGTGCCACAGCCACAGTTCGTCGGAGCGGACCGTGTGCCAGGCGCTGGTCTCCCCGGGGGACAGGAGGAAGTAGATGGCGGTGGCGGCGGCCCGGGGACCCGGGTAGCCGTCGGGGTGGAAGTCCCGCGCCGCCCTCCATGTCTCCACGAACCAGCCGCCCTCGGGATGCCTCCGCATGCCCAGTGCGGCGGCCGTCGCCGGTTTCTCCGGATCGGTGCTTGTGTTCACTCGCCGTCCTTCCGCTCGAAAGTTCTCCGACCACTCCCGTGTCTCACAGGAGTCTGAAAGGGTGTGGAGATGCCGACCCTTTACAGAAGAATGCTCGGTCTGCTGCCCCGGATCGGGGTGCGGGTTCTTGATCTCGGTTCGGGTGCGGCGGTGGTCTACCGGCGCGGCGAACGCACTCGCGTCCCCCTGGGACGCGCCGCCGATCTGATCGCCCGCGGCAGCGGACAGTACGTGGTCACACCGGTGGGCGCGGAGGCGAAGGCGGACATGTGGGTGGTCGCCCGTGAGCCTTCGTCGCCGGGTGACGTGTGGGGCAGTGTCTCCTTCGGTGAGTCCGGTGGGCGGCTGCTGGTCGACGAGACGGCCTCGGCGGCCGACGAACGCCGTTTCCAGCTTGCCGCCGCCGAGTATCTGTGTACCCAGCACGTTACTGCCCTGCTGGAGAAGTACCAGGTCAACTGCGTCTTCGACGTGGGCGCCAACTCCGGCCAGTACGGGCGGCGGCTGCGCAAGCTCGGCTACACCGGCCGGATCGTCTCCTTCGAACCCACCAAGGACGCCTTCGAGAAGCTGGAGCGCGCCGCCAAGAAGGACGACGACTGGTGGGTGTACAACGTCGGGCTCGGCCGTGAGGACTCCGCCCAGTCCATCCACGTGGGCTGGAACACCATGAACTCCCTTCTCCCGCCCAGCGACTACGGCAAGGACCGCTACCTCCGGTTCGCGAAGACCAACACCGAGGAGATCGAGATCCGGCGCCTCGACGGGATGCTGGAGAAGGCGCTCGACGGCATCGCCGACCCCCGGCCGTATCTGAAGATGGACACCCAGGGCTACGACCTGGAGGTGTTCGCGGGGGCCGGGGAGCGGATCGCGGACTTCGTGGGCATGCAGTCGGAGGTCGCGGCCCTGCGGCTCTACGAGGGCAGCCCCCGGATGAGCGAGTCGATCGCCACGTACGAGGGCAGCGGGTTCGAGATCTCGGGGATGTACCCGGTGACGCGTGAGGAGAGCACCGGCCGGGTCGTCGAGTTCGACTGCGTGATGGTCCGCGCGGACGCGGTACCCGAGGCGGAGTGACCCGAAGGATTGACCGGAAGGAGTGGCCGGAAGGAGTGATCCCTCCTGGTCACTCCTCGTCAGGCCGGATACGCGTGGGTCTGGGCGGCCTTCACCGTCGCCCAGACCGGCGCCCCGGTGTGCAGGTCGAGCTCGGCCGCGGCGACCGTCGTCAGGTCCGCGGCGAGCGCGAGCTCTCCGGTGAGGTCCGCGCGGATCTGGTCGCCGTGCGTCTCCAGGCCCGCGACCTCGCACCGCCACATGTTGCGCGCGCTGGAACCGGTCGGACGGTCGCGGTACAGCGTGACGGCGCTGGGCGGGAACGCCACGAAGACGGGACCGGCCAGATTCTCGGTCGTGGTGATCGCCGGACCCTCGTCCAGTCGTACGGTGTGGCCCTCGGCCGCGCCCCGGTAGAGGTTGAGGCCGACGAGCTGGGCGATGTAGTCCGTGCGCGGATGGCGGGCGATGTCCGACGGCGTCCCCTCCTGGACCACCCGGCCGTGCTCGACGACCACCAGCCGGTCGGCGAGCACCATCGCGTCCAGCGGGTCGTGCGTCACGAGTACGGCGACGGCCTCGAAGTCGCTCAGGTGGCGCCGGAGTTGGGAGCGCACGTCGAGGCGGGTGCGGGCGTCGAGCGCGGCGAGCGGCTCGTCCAGCAGGAGCAGCCGGGGGTGGGTGGCCAGCGCGCGGGCGAGCGCGACGCGCTGTGCCTGTCCGCCGGACAGCCGGCGCGGCTTGGCGGCCGCGTGCCCGGCCAGCCCCATCCTGTCCAGCCATTCGGCGGCCCGCTCCCGCGCCGCCGCTTTCGGTACACCCTGGCAGCGCGGCCCGAACGCCACGTTGTCCAGGGCGGACAGGTGCGGGAAGAGCAGATAGTCCTGGAAGACGACGCCGACCGGGCGGGCCTCGGGCGGCGTGCGCCCCAGGTCCGCGCCGTCCAGCCGGATCCGGCCGCCGTCGGACAACGGTGTGAGCCCCGCCAGCGCCCGCAGCGCGGTGCTCTTGCCCGCCCCGTTCGGCCCGAGCAGCGCGACGACGTCACTGGGCGCGGCGGTCAGGGCGATGTCGAGACGGAAGGCGTCGCGGTGGACGACCAGATGGGCGTCGAGGCCCTTGTCGGAGGCGGGGGGCTTGCCCGGGGGGAGCGTCGGGTCCGTCATGACGGCGCCGCCGTCCAGCGGTCCCTGAGGCCCGCCAGGACCGCGATCGACACCGCCAGCAGGACCAGGCTGAGGGCGATCGCGGCGGCAGGGTCGTTCTGGAGGGCCAGGTAGACGGCGAGCGGCATGGTCTGGGTGCGGCCGGGGAAGTTGCCGGCGAAGGTGATCGTCGCCCCGAACTCGCCCAGGGCGCGCGCCCACGCCAGTACGGCACCGGCGGCGATCCCGGGCGCGATCAACGGCAGGGTGACCCGGCGGAACGCGGTGAACCGGGAGGCGCCGAGTGTCGCGGCTGCCTCCTCGTAGCGCGGATCGGCCGCCCGGAGCGTGCCTTCCACGCTGATGACCAGGAACGGCATCGCCACGAACGCCTCCGCGACCACGACGCCCGCCGTGGTGAACGGCAGCGTGATCCCGAACCACGAGTCCAGCCACTGCCCGACGACGCCGTTGCGCCCGAGCGCCAGCAGCAGCGCCACACCGCCCACCACCGGAGGCAGCACGAGGGGCAGCGTCACCAGGGCCCGCACGAAGCCCCGGCCGGGGAAGTCCGTACGGGCGAGGAGCCAGGCCAGTGGCACGCCCAGCACCAGGCTCACCCCGGTCGCCGCCGTGGCGCAGACCAGGGACAGCTGGAGCGCCTGCCAGACCGCCGTACTGGTCAGCTGGTTCGGGAGGTCCCGCCAGGGGGCCCGCACGAGCAGGGCGATCAGGGGGAGCAGGAGGAAGGCCAGGCCGACCAGGGCGGGGAGGAGGAGGGGGAGCGGGACCCCGGCCGCCCGGCCGCCCGTCCGGACGCGCCGGCGCCGCGGCCCAACGGTGAGGGTGTCGGCCGCGGCGTCGGAGGCGTCCAGCCCGATCACGGCTGCAGGAATCCCGCGGCGGTGAGCACCTTCTGGCCCTCGGCGGACTGCACGAGCGCGATGAACGCCTTCGCCGCCTCCGTGTTGGGCGCGTCCTTGAGCAGCGCGATCGGATAGTCGTTGATGGCCTTGGCCGACTCGGGGAACGCCACGCCCTCCACCTTGTCACCCGCCGCCTTCACATCGGTCTTGTAGACGACGGCGGCGTCGGCCTCCTTCAGCTCCACCTTCGTCAGGGCGCTCTTGACGTCCTGTTCGTAGGAGGCCGGGGTGAGCTTCAGCTTGCTCGCGTCCAGTGCCTTCTGCGCGGCGGCGCCGCACGGCACCGTCTTGTCGCAGAGCACGACCTTGAGGCCGGACTTGGTGAGGTCCTTCAGGGAGGCGACCTTGTCGGGGTTGCCGGGCAGGGTCGCGATCTCCAGCTGGTTGCGCACGAAGGTCGCGGGCGTGGTCGCGGCGTCCTTCTTGTCCGTCACGATCGCCATCGTCTTGGGGCTGGCCGCGGCGAACACGTCGGCCGGGGCGCCCCCGGTGATGCTGGCGGCGAGCGTGTCGCTGCCGCCGAAGTTGAAGGTGATTTTCGTGCCGGGGTTGGCCTTCTCGAACTCCTTGCCCAGGGCCGTGAAGCTCTCCTTGAGCGAAGCGGCGGCGAACACGGTCACCGTGCCGGAGAGCTTCGGCGAGGAGGAGGCCGAGGTGTCCGACTTCGGGGAGGAGCTGGAGGAGGAGTCGGAGTCGGAGGACGAGCAGGCGCTCAGGGTCAGCAGCGCGGCGGCACCGACGCCCGCCACGCGCAGAGTGCGGGTGCGGGTCCGGCGCGCGGATCGGGTCGTCACGGGTCTACTCCCTCAGAAGCCTCAGGCATGCCTACGCCGATCATACTTCCGCAGATGCAAGCCGGAAGTCTCCTGTCGCATCGCATGAGCCGCACAATCGTTGCCAGGGTCTGGGTATGTGCGTTTGTACGGGACCGTCTCCTGGGTACGGACATTCGGGAGGTGGTGCCCAGTGGGCCAGTCCCTGACTCAGCCGCCCGCTCACTCGCTCGCGTCGGTCGCCCTGACCGGAGACCTCGCCCGCCCGGTCCGGCTGACCGTGCCCGAGCTGCTGGCCTGGCCCCAGCACCGGGCCCGGGTCAGCTTCGAGTGCGCCACCAGCGGCGTACAGCACCACCGCTTCGAGGGGCCCCTGCTGCACGACGTCCTGCACGACGCCGGACCGGGATTCGACCCCGCCCGCCGCAAGGACCGGTTGCGCTTCCTCATCGCGGTGGCCGGGGCGGACGGCCATCACGCGCTCCTCACCTGGGCCGAGATCGACCCGGACTTCGCACACGCCCCGGTCCTCCTCGCGGTCGGCATCGACGACACCCCGCTGGACCGGGCGGGCCCCCAGCTCGTACTGCCCCAGGACCGCTGCGGCGCTCGCGACGGGGCGAACGTTGCCTGTTGCGGCACTAGACCCGGTCGATGTGCACGTTCGTCGACTTCACGCGGGCGGTGGCCTCCATGCCGACCTCGAGGCCGAGTTCCTCGACGGCCTCCCGGGTCAGCAGGGAGACCAGCCGGTGCGGTCCGGCCTGGATCTCCACCTGGGCGGCCACATCGCCGAGCTTCACGGCGGTGACGATGCCCGGGAACGCGTTGCGCACAGAGGTGTAGGAGGCGTCCTCCTCACCGCTGCCGCCCTTGGCGAGCTCGACGGAGAACGCGGCCAGATCCCGCCCGTCGATCAGCCGCCGCCCGCCCTCGTCCCGGTGCGTCGCCACCCGCCCGGCGTCCGCCCACCGTCGTGCGGTGTCCGGGCTCACGCCGAGCAGCCGGGCCGCCTGACCGATGGTGTAGGACTGCATGTGCGCCAAGATAGGCGCGAGATCCTTGCATATGCAAGCAAGCCCGTGGGGTGCGTCAGAGATCGCCCTTGACGTACGAACGGGCCGCCGCCATGACGTCCTTGTGCCGGTCCTCTGCGATGGCCTGCAGCGGTGAGTCGTCCTCCAGCTGCGGATTCATGCCGATCATCCAGGCGCGTGCCGTGTGGCAGTTCTCCTGGAGCTCGATGATCTGGAAGACCTGGTAGGCCGCCCGCAGGCGCAGCTCGGAGTCGATTCTCGGGCTGTTCTGGGCGCTGGACCACTTGCCGACCTGCTTCGGGTCCTCGATACCGGCGATGAACGCGGTGAGTTTCTGCCCGAAGTTGTCCTGGAGGAAGCGCGCTATGTCGGCGATCGACTTCTGGACCGTGTTGGCGTGCGCGGTGGTCTCGGTGACCGTGTCGGTGACGCTCGTGGTGACCGTCTTGGCCGCGGACTCTCGCAGTGGCTGCATGATTCCTCGCTTCGTGGCGGTCATGAAACGGGTAAGACGCGGAATGGCGCGAGGGGTGACAGACGGGGTGTCAACATGGCGTCTCCTCAGTTGTGTTGAGGGAAGTCTACCCGTCCGAGGGTCTCTCACTCCACCACTTTCCCCCCTTCAATCCCCTGTGAAATCCCACCTCGAAAATGGCGTGAGGGGTTTGACCAGGGGTTTTCTCCGGTGCTGTCGATGGGTGCGGGACGGAGCACCGCTCGATCGGGCGACGCGGGTGCGGCCGAACGCCCGGGGGCGGGCGCCGTGCGGCGGACCCGAAAGCCCCGTCCAGGAGATCCGCGAGCCCCGTTCAGGAGATCCGCGAGCCCGTCCAGGAGATCCGCGAGCCCCGTTCAGGAGATCCGCGAGCCCCGTTCAGAAGACACGCAGGCCGTACTCCGCCGCGACCGCGCGCAGTTCGGGGGACTCCGGCTGGATGGGGCGCCGCTCGGCCTCGACGAGATCGACGTCGTGGAAGATGGCCCAGCAGGTGCGCCCGCCGTATCCGGAGCGGTAGGCGATGCCCTGGGCCAGCCGGTGGCCGGCGTCGTTGCGCTGGGCGACCGTCCAGGCCGCGATCTGCCGGGCGAGCCTGCGGTCGCGCCCGTGGATGTGCAGGTCGGTGAGCGGAGGCTCGATGTCCCACGCCGTCAGCTCGCCCCGGAGTTCGCGCGCGAGGACGGCCCGGGTGGCCTCGGCGTCGACGTCGAGGAACTGGGCGTCCTTGGCGGGTTCGAGCCGGACCAGGATGTGGTCCTCGCGCCAGCCCGAGGCCAGGTGGCCGAGCCTCATGTGGCTGGGCCGCTCGTCCCACTCGTGGCCGATGAGCCCGCGCAGCTTGGGATGGACGCGGAAGGGTGCGAGCGCCTCGGCGTAACAGCCGGCCGGATCGCTGGCGCAGTACAGCATTCCGTAGGTGGCGAGGCTGAAGCGGCCCGCGCTGGAGCCCTGGCTGGTCTCGGGTTCGAGCCGGTTGTACTCCTTGGGGTGGTCCCTCTTGCCCAGCCGCCACACTCCGCGTTCCGGAGCGAGGACGAGGGACGGTAAGTGGGCTGTGGTCACCGCCGAAGGGCTGTTGTTCATCCTGGTCCTCGCTGCTGAGCCGATGGTCCGCGGCCGCTGCCGCACTGCCGGGGCGCCGCCCGGCGCGCCGAGGGGCCCGGGGCTCGGGTGGCCCGCGCGGCCCGCGTGCCGTGCGGAAGGTGCCGCGCGGTCCGCACGAGGCGCGTGATCCCTGTGTCCCGCAGGTTTCCGTGCCCGTACGTTCCCGTAGCCGTACGTTCCCCTCGCCCGCATGTTCCGCGGGAACATGCGGGCGATCATTCTCCCGTGGCGCGCGCCCCAGGATGCCCGCTTCCACGCCGTGGCGGGGGCGCGAGAGGGGGGCGCTGGGGCATACGGGAGGCGCACGCGCACATTCGGCGGCCCTGCGGGCGCCGGATCAGCGCCCCTCCACTCGAACATCGAACACACATACGCCGGCGACTCCCGCCGCGAGGAGGACGGGGTGCTCGGGGCGCGGGCCGCCCGGCTGCCGGGCGTCGAGGATGCCGAGCGGGCTGCCCGTCACGATCCGCAGCAGGTGCGAGCCGGTGTCGATGTCCCACAGGTGGATGGTTCCGCCGGGACCCGTCGCCGCGAGGCAGGGGCGGCCGGTCGCGGTCCGGAAGAACGCCAGCGCGGCCACCGGCCCGTCGCCGATGTCCAGCCGCCGCCCGACCGGCCGCCCGGTGCCGGGATCCCAGAGCCGGATCGTGCCGTCCTCCCCGCCGGACGCGACGAGGACGGCACGGTCCGGGTCGTCGACGGACACGGCGGCGACGGCGTTGACGACACGCTGCTCGCAGTGGAGCGGCGCCCCCGCGGGCCGCAGCGTGGCCGGATCCCAGAGCCGTACGGTCCCGTCGGTGCCCGCGGAGACGATCCGCGGACCCTGTGCCGTGTCGAGCACGGCGACGTCCCGGACGCTGAGCAGATGGTCCTCCCGGCAGGCCAGCACACACGCCCGGTCGAGGTCCCAGAGACGTACGGTGCCGTCGGCGCCCCCGGTGACCAGCAGGGTCCGCCCTTCGTGCGGGAAGGCGGCCATCGACCGTACCGGCAGGCTGTGGCCGAGGAGTCCGGCCAGCCGTGCGGGAGCGGCGTGGGCTCCCCGGTCCAGGGACCACAGCTGGACCCCGGCGTCGCTGTGCGCGGTCACCAGCAGGGGCTCGCCCCGGACGAGCGCCGAGGCGAAGGCGGTCACCGTGGCGTGGCCCGCCGGCAGGGCGGCCGAGCGGCCGGTCCCGGTGTCCCACAGCGCCGTACCGGACTCGTCGGCCACCGCGATCAGCGGCGCCCCGGCGGTGGACCCCGGACCGGACAGCGCCGCCGCGGTGACGGGCCGTCGGACCGCGCGCCCGGCGCCGACGCCCGGGCCGCCCGGCTTCCAGCGCCGCAGGGTGTGGTCCGCGCCGGCCGAGACGAGGAGCTCCTGCGGGGTGCCCGGCAGCGTGGTCAGAGCCACCGGAGGAGCGGTGTGCCCCTCCAGAGCGCCGCCGATCGCCGCGCCCGTACGCGCGTCCCAGACCCGCAGGGTGTGGTCGCTGCCCCCGGACG
>NZ_JBEYFS010000051.1:0-58794 GCF_040634475.1 Streptomyces sp. NPDC007095 | reverse complement strand
AAGAGGGTCCCCACGATCGCTCAGGAATGGGCGCTGGACCGTGCGATGGCCGCTCGCCAGACCTGCCCGAAGTGCAAGCGCCGGTACTACTTCTGGCAGCGAGAGCGGGGCCGAGGGTGCGGGCGTGGGCGGGCCCGGACCCGAGGCTAGGCAAGCGGGGCCAAGCAAGAAGGGCGCGCAGTCACCGCTCCCGGTGCAGCCGCGCCGGGAGCGGTACATGGTGACACCGCTGCCGCAGCATCTGCTCCCGCCGGGAGTGCCCGAACTCGGCATGGACGCAATGTGTGACCGACTGGACCGGATGCCCGAGGTCAAAGTGGTCCGCAGACTCCGGCCGTCGGAGAAGGCCCAGTCGGGCGAACTGCCCCCCTCCTGCCCGGAAATCGCGGTCGTCGAGGCAGCAGAGGCTCAGGTACCGGCGATGCGGTCGCTGCACGTGCACATCGAGCCGGACCTGCCGCTCTCCGGAACCGGCCCCGCCGCCGGGCCGACCACGGGGATCCTGCCGCTCCGTGATCCGGGGCTGGTCGCACCGCTGGAAGAACCGGTGCCGATCTCGCTGCGCATCTGCGGCCCGGAGGGCGAACCGCTGGCCGGCGCCGGGGTGTTCCTGATCGGGGCGTCATGGCCGGGCCAGGGCCTCACCGGGGCCGACGGGACGACCACCGTCATGATGGCCACGGAGACTCCGCAGTCCATTCAGTCCCTGTACGTCCGGCCCGCAGGCGGTTATGCGGACCGCTGGATCCATCGCCCGGACCTGTCGGTGACCCGGGAGAACCTGGTCACCCTCACACCGCTGGCCAAGGTTTACCCAGGGCTGGAAGAGAGACAGCAGTACGGCTGGGGTCAGCAGGCCATGCGGCTGGACCGGCTGCCTCCCACATTCCGTGCCTTCGGCGTCAAGATCGCGGTCATCGGTTCGGGTGTCGCCGCCGAGCACCCCGATCTCAAACAACGGGTGCGCTCCGGGGCCGATCTCGTACGCGGCACGGAAGAGGGCTGGGCCCACGACACGGTGGGCACCGGTACCCACGCAGCGGGCATCATCGCCGGGGCGGACACCGGCACGGGCGTCATCGGCATCGCGGTCGACGCGGAGATCGATGTCTGTCAGGTCGTGCCCGACGGCTGCTTCAGCGACCTGATCGGCGCTCTGGACTACTGCATCGAACACGAGGTCGACATCGCCCATATCGCGGTGGCGACCCCGTACTCGTCGGCGCTGGTCTCACGCAAACTTGCCGATGCCAACGCGGCGGGTATCGCCTGCGTCGCCCCGGCGGGCGACACGGCTGGACCGGTCGCCTTCCCGGGCTCGTTGCCCACCGTGTTCACCGTCGGCGCCCTGGGAGTCTTCGGGTCCTATCCGCCGGACACATCCCAAGCCACCCATTCGGGCCCGCAGCTGACACCGGAAGGGCTGTTCGCCGCGCCGTTCAGCTGCTACGGCCCCGGGGTCGACGCGGCTGCCCCCGGCGTGGCGGTTCTGTCGTGCTCGCCGCTCGGCGGATACACGGCTCTCGACGGCACCGGCACGGCGTCGGCCCACGTCGCCGGTCTTGCCGCCCTCGTTCTCGCCCACCACGAGGACTTCCACGGCCAACTGCTGCCACGCGGACCTGGCCGGGTGCAGCACCTGTTCGACATCATCGCCGGCAGCTGCCGCCCGCTGGCTGCCCCTGGCACGGTGGAGGCGGCCCGCGTCGGACGCGGCCTCCCCGACGCTCTCGTCGCCCTGGGCCTGGCCCTCGGAGTGCAACTCGCTCCGGCCTTGTCCCCGTACGCCTCGTCCATGGCCGGTTAGGCCCACGCCCACAACAGCAAGCGCAAGACGGCGCCCGCCTTGAGGGGACGGGCGCCGTTGCGCTTGCCACGCGTCCCAGCAGACCCGCAGTACCGGGCCGGAATCCTGCTGATGTCGAGGCACTGCCGACCACTGGGTCGGGGCATGAGATTCAGTCCTCAGCCGAAGCCGCGGTGCTCTACACGCAGTTGCTGTTTTCGAGTTCCGTCGCACGTCTTCCCGTCGAAGCGTACGGGCAACTGCGGACCCGCGCCGCCGGACTGAGGCCAGACGACCGGAGTCTCGATGCGGCGCGGCTGCGCGGCATGGTGTTCAGCCACCGCGACTGGATCGAGGCGAACAGCCGTCGCGAGCTCCACCGCCGCGGCTGGCGGCAGCTCTTCACCGAGTTCGACGCCGTGGTGTGTCCCATCACGCCCACTCCCGCGTTCCCGCACGACCACAAACCCGATCCGAGGGAACGCCGGCTCGACATCGACGGCGTCGAGTACCCGTACTTCGACCAGCTCGTCTGGGCCGGTCTGCCCACCATGCCCGGCCTGCCCGCCACCGCCACACCAACGGGCCTGTCCCCCGAGGGACTGCCGGTGGGAGTGCAGCTCATCGGTCCGATGTTCGAGGACCGCACCCCGCTGCGGCTGGCCGAACTGCTCGAGCAGAGGATCGGCGGCTTCCAGGCACCGAAGTAGGGCTCACTACCTGAATGTCCGTCTAGGACGAGGTGCGGATCACGACGAGATCCTCCGAATGCGCACAGTCGCTGCCCGGCACGCGAATGTCACCCGCCTCCCGCAACACGCGGGGAGGCTGTCGCCGCAGGGGCAGCGGCGTGCACCGGTCAACGGACCTGCAGATTCAAGGACCTCCAGGGCGTCAGCCACTGGATCTCCGAAGAGGCACCCGAGACACTGAACCACCAACTGCTCGAACATCTGCGAGCGCACGGCGGGTACGGAACCACAGCGAGTACCCCGCCGACCGACTCTCGTATCCGCTGAGTTGGCCGTCCGGGCCTTCCAGCCACACCCTGCAGAAGAGGCGCCTCGCACTCCCCGTCGGCCGTTTCACCGCACGGCAAGGCAGCCCGCCACTGGACCCCTTCGCCGCGCAGGTACATGCCGGCCAGGTTGGACCCTGGCCATTCAGACGGGGTCGCGGGTAACCAGGGACAGACCTCACCCTGCGCCCCCTTCGTGCTGGGTTTGCCGGGATGCGGAGACCTGCCCCTCTCACAGACTGCCGTGCGATCTGGGTGTATTCCTGTCTCCGGATGATGGAAGCCAGGAGGGGGTAGGCCATGACAACAGCGCGGGTGAGGGCTCACAGCACGGGCAGACCGCCGAGCAAGGACGGTGCCGAGCGGCGGTCGCCGGGTCGGTCGCGGTTCATGGGCGTGCTGCTGATCCTGATGTCCCTGATATCGGCGGCAGCCTGCTACTTGGTGTTCTCCTGGTGGTTGCCCTCCGACAGCGAGCGCTACCAGGACTACCGCGCGGCCGAGGCGTGCTCCTCCCGTGCGATGCAGCACGGGCAGACGGACTGCCTGAGTACCTGGCACCTCACCGTGGAGAAGACGGTGAACAAGACCTCGGGGAAGAGCTCCACCTTCGAGGCAACTCTGAAGTACCAGGACTCCTGGCGGGGAACCGTGTCCTTCGGCAACCCGGGGCCGCTCCTGGAGCGGCTCGCGCCCGGCGACCAGGTCACGGCCACCGCCTGGCGGCGCGACATCGTGGTGCTCAGCAAGAACGGCGTACGGCAGAACACCTCTGGGCTGTATCGATGTGCGGCTCGCCGCAGGGGCCCATGCCCGCATCCACCCGCGTCCAGGAATAGCCGCGGGCCCGCCCCGCGTTGCCACCGGCATGACGACGAATGCGCCGCGGCCCGAGGTACTGCGATACACCGCCTTCTCCAACGCCCCTGACGGCGGAAACCCCGCAGGCGTCGTTCTGGATGCCACCGCCCTGGACGACAGCGACATGCTGGCTGTCGCCGCCGACCTCGGATACTCGGAGTCCGCGTTCCTGACCGCGCCCCCGGAGGGCCTCGGCGGCCAGGAGGGACGGGCTTACAGCATCCGTTACTTCAGCCCCAAGGCCGAGGTGCCGTTCTGCGGGCACGCCACCATCGCGACCGCCGTCGCGCTCGCCGAGCGGATAGGCCCCGGGGAGCTCGTATTCGCGACGCGCGTCGGCGCCGTGCCGGTGGAGGTGGCCGAGGAGGGCGGGACCGTCAGGGCCACACTCACCAGTGTCGAGCCGCACATCGAGGAGATCGCCGACGCCGACCTCACGGAGGCGCTCGCCGCGCTCGGCTGGCCGGCCGCCGATCTCGACCCGACCTTCCCGCCCCATATCGCGTTCGCCGGTGCCCGCCATCTCGTTCTCGCGGCGGCGACACGCGCACGCCTCGCAGATCTCGCGTACGACTTCGCGCGCCTCGAATCCCTGATGCACCGCTTGGACCTGACCACGGTCCAGTTGGTGTGGCGAGAGTCCGCCACCGTCTTCCATGTCCGTGACCCGTTCCCCGTCGGCGGCGTCGTCGAGGACCCGGCAACCGGCGCCGCGGCCGCCGCGTTCGGTGCGTACGCCCGTGAGCTCGGCCTGGTCCCCGAGGACGCCGTCCTCACCCTGCATCAGGGCGAGGACCTGGGCCGCCCTGGCGAACTCACGGTGACGCTGCGCGCGGGTGACCCGCGCGTCCGTGTCAGCGGCACGGGAGCTCGCATCAGCTGAAGCGCCAGCCATGACGGCTGGGCAGACACTAGTCTCCCCAGCCGTCACAGAGCGTCCCACTTCCACGATCCCAGGCCCTGGTTTCTTCTGCTCGGGTGCTCCATCGCGCCTGTCCGCGCGAGCTCCAACCTCGATTGCCGCCCGCCCGGACTTCGGCAGATGCGGCTTCAGCCGGGCCCACTCTTCATGCGTCAGATCTCCTCGCCCCATACCCATGCCAAGGGACAGGCTCGTTGGTGAAAGCCGGAGACCGGGACCTCAGGAAGCATCCTTCCGCAACGACGCGATGAGGCGGTCAAGGTCTCCGCGTGCCGTGTACGTACGGATCGGGTCGATGTAGTCGCGTGACTCGACAATCTGACCGTCCCGGACACGCATGACGAAGACGCAGGGCACCTTGGTCATGGAGTCGTCCGGCGACGTGAACTCATAGGCGAACTCGGCGACGATCACTTCAGGATCGGCGGTCTCGTGAACGACGACATCGACGACCCGCCTCTTCGGCAAGGACCCCCGAACTTCCGGCGGCACTGTGAAGTGCCCCTGGAGCGCACGCCGACTCGTCAACGGCTCGGACTCCGGCGTCGCCATCGGATGCCGGACATCGGTGACCTCGCCATACAATTCGGGCAACTCGCCGACGTTCCCGCCGGCGACTCCATGAACAAGCCGGAGAAACACCTCGCGCGGGCTCAGACTCACAAGACCTCCCCAAGTAATGCCTACAGGCGGCTAGTGACCATTTTCGCGTGATCCAGGCCGGTCTGCGGACTGTTCCGACCGGCAGCACCCTGCCCGCCTGAGTGACGGCCCACGGCCGTCGTCCTGGACGCGGACATACGGATACAGGCCAGTACGCTTCACCTGAGATATGGACGCGGAGCTTGGCACGCCCATCCGCGCCGATGAGGCACCGCCCGTTTCCTGCGGCCTGATCCGCCGAACAGGCCCCAAGGCCGAGATCTCCCGATGACGTATGAGCACCTTGTGGCGCTCACCTGCCCGACCAGCCGGGGAGGGCGGCAGCGGCATTGAGGGGCATGGCGCCCGCAGGGACCTGTACGTACGGGCGGCGCGGCGGACGTCATTTGACAAGCCGAATCCGCGAAGGTTGTCATGAACACATGCTGCGATGCCTTAGGACCTGCTGCACTCGCCGAGTCGACGGCTCAGCCCTCGGCGCCGGTTGCAGCCCGTCACTGGGCGCGGCGTGCACGAAGACCGTCGGTACGACCTCCAGGGCAATGGGCGGGCGACTGCCATGGGAGTACGGTCATTGACCGGGCGCCGCGAGCTGTTCGACACCGCCCGGGCCGAGTTGACAGCCCGCCCCGGAGTGCTCTTCCACGGTCCCGCGGGGATCGGCAAGTCCATGCTCGTTGCCGCCCTCATGGCGTCCTTGGCCGCGCATGCCCCGTCGGCCCGCACGGTGCTGCACTGCTCGCCCGCGGAGGAGGACGCCCGACTCCCGTTCGTCGGCCTCATCGACCTGTTCTCGCGGGTGCCGGAGAGCTTCCTTGAGGCCCTGGCGCCCGCGCCCCGGGCGGCTCTGAGGGAGGCCCTGCTGCGCGGCCGGGAACCGGTCGGCGAGCAGAGCCGTCTCGCCGTGCGCGTCGCCGTCCTCGAAGTGCTGCGTTCCCTCGCCGCCACCGACCCCGTTCTGCTGGTCGTCGACGGACTCCAGTGGCTCGACGAGCCGAGCGCCGAGGTGCTCGCCTTCGCCGTACGCCGGGTCGACGGCCTCGACATACGGATGGTGGCCACCGAGCGGGTGGCCGACGGCGAACAGCCCGAACGGCTGCGCTGCTGCCCGCCGGGCACCGTCGAACTTCCCGTGCCGCCGCTGGCGGACGGCGAGGTGGCACACCTTGTGCGCACCACCATCGGCGCCGACCTGCCACCGGCGGTGCTGCGCGCGATCCAGGACGCCGCTGCCGGGAACCCTTGGTACGCACTGGAGTTGGGGCGCGCCGCCACGCGCGACGGAGGGCCCGTCGGCTTCGGCCGGGTGCTGCCCGTACCCCGGAGGCTGCGTACCCTGCTGCTGGAGCAGGCGCGTACCCTGCCGGCGTCAGTGCGGCGCACCCTCCTCGTCACGAGCGCCGCCGCCCGCCCCAGCCTCACTCTGCTGCGGGCCGCCGGACTCCATGAACCCGCCGCGGACCTCGCGGAGGCCGAACGGCTCGGTGTCGCGACGGCCGACGCCGACGGAACCGTACGTTTCCGCCATCCGCTGATCCGGGCCGCTGTCTATGCCGACGCCCCGGAGTACAGCCGTCGGCAGGTGCACGCCCTGCTGGCTCGCGCGGTCACCGAGCCCGTGGAGCAGGCCCGCCACCTCGCTCTCGCCCACCCGCACGAGGACGAGACCACTGCCCGCACACTGATGTCCGCGGCCGAGTCCGCCCGCCGCCACGGCGCACCCGATGCCGCCTTTGAACTGGCCGAGCTCGCTGTCCGACGCACCCCCGGCGACCGCTCCGCGGATCGCGCCGACCGGCTGCTGACCGCGGCCGAGTACGCGTGCGACGCCGGACAGCTCGAGGAGGCGGGGCAGGCGGCCGAGGCCGTCCTCGCCGGGTCGGACTCGGCACGGCAGCGGGTGCGGGCCCGGCTGATCATGCTGCGCAACGCCGGGCAGGCGCTGGAGGGTGCCCATGAACTGATAGAGGAGGGCCTCCGGGACGCTGCCGGCGACCCGGAGGCCGAGGCCTGGCTGCACCACTGGGCGGCGGTACGCGGCCTGCTGTGCGGGGAGTTGGCGAAGGCGGCCCGGCATGCCCGGCGCGCTGCCCGGCATGCGGCCCGGGCGGGCGACACGGACACCCGGATCGGGGCGCTCGCCACCCTCGCCCGGGTGCGGTCCCTGGCAGGGGAACCCGTCGCCGCCGACGCCGCGCTCGATGAGGCGCTCACACTGGTCGGCGGCGCCGAGGCCGGCCCGGAGAGCTGGGGACTGATCCGGATGCGGGCGATCCTCGCCCTCGACTCCGACAAGGTGGCCGAGGCCCGGGACCAGGTCGCCGGACTCCTGGCGGAAATCGGCGAGTTCGCCGGGGTCGAGGAGGTCATGGCGACCTTGGTGTCGCTGACCCGTATTCAGGTGCGCTCCGGGCACTGCCGGGAGGCGCTGCGCACGGCCGCCCGCTGCTCGCGCGCCATGGACGAGACGGGCGTACAGGCGGCTCCGGCGCTGTACGCGGCGGCGCTCGCGGCGACCGCGGGCGGCACCGCCGACGAGGCCCGCCACCTCGCCGAGCAGGCGGTACGGGCCTCGGAGGCGGACGGCGACCGGTTGTTCCTGCTGCGCGCGCTGGCGGTGCTCGGGCAGGCCGAGCTACTCGTCGGCGACCCACGGGGGGCCGCGGCTGCGGTCGAGGCGCTGCGACGCGTCAAGGAACTCGGCGAGGCCATGTCCGCCGCAGACCCGCCCTTGCTGCACTGGCACGGCGACTTGGCCGAGGCCCTGGTCGTCCTGGGCGAGACGGACGCGGCCGGGGCTGTGATCCGCGAGGCCCGCACGCGTGCCTCCGGCGATGCGCCCGGGAGCGTACTGGCAGCTCTGGAGCGGGCGGAGGGGCTGCGTGAGGCGGGGCTCGGCCGGGCGAAGGAGGGGGCGGTACGGCTGCGTGCGGCCGTGGACCGCCTGCGTCAACTTCCTCTGCCCGTGGAGCTGGTGCGCACCCTGATCGCGCTCGGCGCGGTCGAGCGCCGCGCGCGCCGCAGGAATGCGGCGCGAGCGGTCCTCGGCGAGGCCCTGGAGACCGCGACACGGATCGGCGCCGCTCCGCTGGCGGCGCGGGCCAGGGACGAGCTGGCGCGGCTGGAAGCCGGAGAGCGGAGCGGTGAGGCAGGCACGGGGAGGCCCGAACTCACCCCCACGGAAGCCAGGATCGCCGGACTGGTCGGCGGCGGGGCCACCAACCGGGAAGTCGCCGCGGAGCTGTTCATCAGCGTCAAGACGGTGGAAGGCGCCCTGTCGCGGGTCTACCGCAAGGTCGGGGTGCGCTCGCGCACCGCGCTCGCCCATGCGATGGCGGTCGCCGTCATCGCGGCCGGGGCGGCCGTGGATTCCGGCGACGACGACCAAGTGAAGCCCCCTACCCAGGCGGTGATGACGAGTCAGGCCGACCGGGTGCGGATTCCCCGGCGCCTCGACACGCGCCGTTGACGTGACATCCGCAGTTCACACGACATCCGCAGTTAACACGTGACGCAAGGGTTCCCCCGCTTATGCGGGTGGGGCTGATGTTCCTACGGTGAAGCCGTTCCGCTTCCGGGACACCACCCCCACTCTCCGGAGGACCTCAGTGAAGTCACGCCTGAAACTGTTCGGCCTGGTCGCCGTGCCGGCCCTGCTCGCCGCCGCCGTCCCCACCGCCTACGCCGCCGGCACCCCCCAGCCGCACTCAACCCGCGCGGCGATCACCGGAGATGTCCTGAAGGACCTGAACCAGAACGCGACCCACACCGGCAGCGTCGCCGCCGGGAAGCGGATATCGGTGGCGATCAGCCTGGCCCCCAGACACGACAAGGCGCTCGACACCTTCGTCGCCAAGGTCAGCAACCCGCGGTCGAGCTCCTACGGTCACTACTTGACGAAGCGTCAGTTCGCCGCCCGCTTCGGCCGGACCGACGCCGAGATCAATCAGCTCAAGGACTACCTGCGCGCGCAGGGGCTCACCGTAGGCACCGTCCACTCGGGGAACCTGCTGGTCGACGCCAGCGGCACCGCCGCCCAGCTGGAGAAGGCCTTCGGCACCAAGCTGTCGACGTGGAAGGACGCCGCGTCGGGGCGCTCGTTCTACGCCAACGACACCGCGCCGACCCTGCCGACCGTCATCGCCTCCCTCGTCAGCGACGTGTCCGGCCTCAACAACCGCGCCCAGCTGCACCACCAGACGCCCTCCACCGTGACCCCCCACAACGGCCCTGGCGGCGGCTACACCCCGGCCCAGCTCAAGGGCGGCTACAACGTCTCCGGTACGTACACCGGCAGCGGCCAGAAGATCGCGCTCCTCGAGTTCGACGGCTTCCAGCAGTCGAACATCACCAAGTACGACACCAACTACAGCCTGGGCTCGCCCACCCCGACCGTGCAGAACGTGGACGGCGGCTCCGGCGCGCTCGGCGACGGCCAGGTCGAGGTGGAGCTGGACATCGAGGTCCTGCACGCGATCGCCCCCAAGGCGAACGTCACCGTCTTCGAGGGTCCCAACTCCGACGCCGGTGAAGTCGACACCTACCAGGCCATCGTCGACAGCGGCATCCCGACCACGTCGATCAGCTGGGGCGCCGCCGAGAGCGCGCGCACCACCTCCAACATCAACGCCGTGGACGCCGTCTTCAAGGCGGGCGCCGCCGAGGGCCTCGGCTTCTACGCGGCCTCCGGGGACGACGGCTCCGACGACGCGGGCGACGGCGGCACCTCCGTCGACTACCCGGCAAGCGACCCGTACGTCACCGGCGTCGGCGGCACCAAGCTGACCGTCACCTCGGCCAACGCGTGGAGCAAGGAGGTGGCCTGGTCCGGGGGCGGCGGCGGCAAGTCCTCCGTCTTCAAGATCCCCAGCTGGCAGACCGCGGTGCAGAAGAGCGCCGGCGGCGGCTACCGCCAGGTGCCGGACGTCTCGGCCCACGCCAACCCCAGCCCCGGTGTCTCGATCTACTCGCAGGGCTCCTGGTCTTCGGTCGGCGGCACCAGCGCCGCCGCGCCCGAATGGGCGGCGTTCGCGGCGCTGTACAACCAGCAGGCCGCGGCGGCCGGGAAGGCCAACCTCGGATTCGCCAACCCCGCCCTCTACACGGCGAGCGGCACCGGCTTCCACGACATCACCAGCGGCAGCAACGGCGACTACTCCGCCGCCACCGGCTGGGACTTCACCACCGGATGGGGCTCGTACAACGCCGCGACCCTGGCGAGCAAGCTGCTCGGCTGACCCCCAGCGGCTGCAAGTCAACCAGTAAAGCGCGGGCCGGGATCACTCCCGGCCCGCGCTGTGGGTCTGCCTCCGTCCCTGCGGCCCGAACGCGTCCCGGCTCCGTCGCACATGAGTCCGCTCGTCGACCCGGCTCACGGGGGTAGGCTGCGCGGCAAGCCTTTCAGGGGGAGCCGCCATGGCGAAGGTCACCATCAGTCTCGACAGCGATCTGGCGATCGAGGTCATGTTGCTGGCCGGCACCAGAAGTCCGCAGGACGCGGTCGAGTTGATCGTCCTGGACTATCTCGCCACCAGCCGCCGCACCGAGGCGCTGGCAGGCGACGCCGCGGACCAACATCGCCTTGCCGATCGGCGACAGGGACCGGAGGAGGGCTGACGACTCTGCCCGCGAAGGGTGTGGCACAGGCGGCACGTGACAGTGGCCGCCTCGAGTCGTACTTTGCGGACGGCCCGGTGGCGCTCGCCGCCGCCGCTGACAACGAACGCCGCTGCGCCCTGAAGGCCGCCGAAGACCTGCGCGCGGCGGGCCACCGAGCCCCTGTCGTGAGCGTAGGTTCCACACCGATCGCGCACTTCGCGACCGACCTCACCGGCACCGAGGTCCGGGCGGGGAACTTCGTCTTCTTCGACCTCGTGATGGCCGGCATCGGAGTGTGCACCTTTGATGATCTCGCGATGACAGTCGTCACCACGGTCATCGGACACCGCCCGGAGAAGGGATGGATCGTCACCGACGGCGGACGGATGGCGACCTCGTGCGACCGCGGCATCTCCGTCCAGCGCGTGGACCAGGGGTACGGTCTCGTCGCGGATCTCGACGGCGCCCTGTACGAGGACCTGGCGATGGTTGACGCCAGCCAGGAACACGGCATTCTCTCGATCCGTCCGGGAAGTGGCGCCGAACTGTCCGACATCCCGGTCGGCACCCGGCTGCGCATCCTGCCCGTCCACGCCTGCGCGACCGCCGCGCAGCACGACGTCTACTACGTGACCGCCCCTCGGTCCCGGACCGTGCGCTCTCGCTGGCAGTGCGTCCGGGGCCGGTGAAGGAGAGACCATCGTGCGTTTCGTCTCCGAGGCTGAGTCCGCCGCCCTCATCAGCGAAAAGCTTGCCTTCACCGCTGTGCGGGAGGCGCTGATCGCCGCGGCCGAGGGGGCCGACTCCTTTGCCACCGTGCTGGGACACGGGTCGGATTCCGAGAACCGATTCACCGTCAAATCGGCCGCGTCGCGGGAACTCGCCGGGGTAAAGATCGGCAGCTACTGGCCGGGCAACGCGGACCTGGGTATCCCCCGGCACAACTCGATCGTCCTGCTCTTCGACCGGACCGTCGGCCGGATCGCCGCCATGGTCGAGGCCGGAACGGTGAACGTGTAGCGGACGGCCGTCGCCGTCGCCGTCGACGCACTGGCGCGTGCCGACGCGTCGGCGCTGGCCGTCTTCGGGACGGGGCACCAGGCACTGTAGGAATGTGCTGCCATGAGCAGGGTCCGTCCCTTTGACACGATCCGCGTCGTCGCCCGGTCGCGGCAAACAGGAACTTCCGCCCGCGCTGCTGGAAAAGGCCCGGTTGCTCTGCGACCTGCCCACCCGGTCAGTGGCCATCGGCGAGTTCCAGAACATCGCGGACCTCGTCGCCGACGGCACCCTGCGACTCGACGCGCTCGGCGACGTCCTGACCGGCAAGGCCGAGGGGCGCGTCCGGCTCCACGTGCGCTCCGCGGTCCGGGCCCGAGGCGGCACCACTCGCAGCTTCTCCTCAGAGGCGCTCCGGCGCTCCTCGCACCGCCGCACCGCTCCGGCCGCCGCACGAGATCCCGCGTCCGCCCTTGGCGCGAACTGGTGGCAAATCATGGCAACATTCCGGGACATGCAAGTACATTTCCGACGACTGCTTCGAGATGTCACCGCCAGACGGGCCAAGGGGTGAGCAGGGACGACCGCGTCGCGGTGTCGACCGGGATCGCCCGACTGCACGCGTCGCCCGGACTTGCCGGGCCCGGCCGCCTCGGGCTGGTGACCAACCACACCGGCGTCCTCCCCGACCTGCGCCCGGCCGCGCCCGCGCTGCTCGAGGCCGGCGTACGACTGGTCGCCCTGTTCGGTCCCGAGCACGGGCTGCACGGGACCGGCCAGGCCGGCGAGAGCGAGGCCGCCCAGGCCGACCCCACCACCGGCCTGCCGGTCCACGACACATACCGGTGCAGCGGCGAGCGCCTCGACAAACTGCTGGTCGACAGCGGCGTCGACGCCCTCGTGTACGACCTGCAGGACATCGGGGCCAGGTTCTACACCTACGTGTGGACCATGTTTGACCTGATGGTCTCGGCGGCCCGGACAGGCGTACGGTTCGTGGTCGCCGACCGGCCGAATCCCCTCGGTGGAGTCGTCAGCGAGGGCCCTCTACTCGACCCGGCGTGGGCCAGCTTCGTCGGGCGCGCCGCGGTACCCGTCCGCCACGGCCTCACCTGCGGCGAACTCGCCCTGTGTCTCAACACCTCGACCGTGCCCCAATTGGCCGGCAGTGCCGCTGACTTGACGGTGATCGAGGCTGCCGGCTGGCAGCGTGCCATGGACGCGGAGGCCACCGGCCTGCCGTGGGTCGCGCCCTCGCCGAACATCCCGACGCCGGCCACTGCCACCTTCTACCCCGGCACCTGCCTGTTCGAGGGGACGAACCTCTCGGAGGGCCGTGGCACCACGCAGCCATTCGAGATCGTCGGGGCCCCGTACATCGACGCGCGGTTCGCGCCCTCGCTCGCCGAGCTCGCCCTGCCTGGAGTGCACTTCCGTGATCTGCGGTACGTACCGACCTTCCACAAACACGCCGGACGGCCGCTGCGCGGGGTCCAGCTCCACATCACCGATCGCGAGGTGTTCGCGCCCGTACGTACCGCCGTCGCGATGCTCGCCACGCTGCGGCGGCTGTACCCGGCCGACTTCGACTGGCGCACCGCGGACGGCGGCGTGGAAGGGACCGGCCACCGTCACTTCATCGACCTGCTGTGGGGGTCCGACCGGTTGCGGCACGCCGTCGACGCGGGCGACGATCCGCTGCCGCTGTGCGATCCGCCGGCGCCGCCCGGCCGGTGGGCCGGCGACGACGTACTGCTCTACTCCTGAGACCTCCTGGCCCGCCGCCGCGACGCGTCGCCCGCCACCAACGCCACGCTTTCATCCAGTACGAGGGGCCTGCGCCCGGCACGCCGAGAGCACGCACCTGACGCCGCAGGGCCCGCCCTCCGGGCGGACGACGGGAATGTGACGACAGGACCTGGCCCCGTCGCCGACACCGCGGGCGACATTCGACACCGTTCGCGAGCTGCGTATGGAAGGACAACCCCATTGATGACGACAACCCCGTCGATGACCGATCGCACAGCGACATCCCGGGTCGAGGTTCGTGGCTTTCGCGCCGGCGACGGCCCTCGGTTGGTGGAGGCGTGGCGCCGGAGTGCGCCGGCCGACCCCATCACCCCTGACCGCTTCCGCTCCCTGGTGCTGCTCGACGCCAACTTCGACGCGGAGGGGCTTCGGGTCGCCGTCGACGGCGACCGTGTCGTTGGCGCGGCCTACGCGGTGCGCCGTCTGACGCCGATGACCGGGACCGACCTGGAGCCGGAGCAGGGCTGGATCCCGTTCTTCTTCGTCGACCCGGCCGTCCGTGGCCGCGGCCTCGGCCGCCGGCTGCTGACCGACGCCCTCGACTGGCTGCACAGCCACGGCCGCAACCGGGTGGATTTCTCCTCGTACACGCCGAACTACGTCCTGCCCGGCCTGGACGCCGAGGCTTACCCGGAAGCGGCCGGGCTGCTTGAGTCCCTGGGCTTTCGCACTCTGTACGAGGCGGCGGCGATGGACCGCCGCCTGGTCGGCTATCGCATCCCGGACGATGTCGCGTGCCGCTTGGACGAACTGACGGCGCAGGGCTACCGGTTCGCCACTCCGTGCGACGACGACTTGGTGGACCTGTTCGCGCTCGCCGGGAACCACTTCGGCCCGGACTGGGCGTGCACGATCCGGCAGTGTCTGGCCGCGGGCACGCCGCTCGACCGGATCGTCGTCGCCCGGGATCCCTCGGGCCGCCTGGTCGGCTGGGCGATGCACGGCACGTTCGATTCGGTGGACGAGCGGTTCGGGCCGTTCGGCGTGCTGGAGGAGATGCGCGGCACCGGACTCGGCAAGGTCCTGCTCCACCTCGTCCTGGAGCGGATGCGGGCGCACCGTGCGCACTCCGCGTGGTTCCTGTGGACCGGCGAGCAGTCCCCGGCGGGCCACCTGTACCGCAGGAGCGGTTTCACCACGACCCGGGTGTTTCGCGTGCTGCGCCGTGAGGCCGCCCGATGACGCCGTCACACCACACCGGCGGCCTGAGCCGCCGTCACTTCGCCCTCGCGCTCCCCTCGATGCTGCTCGCACCGGCGCTGCTCACGTCCGGATGCGCCGCGCCGTACCAGGGCACCGGGCAGCCCGGGGATCCGATCGTCCTCACTCTGCTCTCCCACTACGCGAGCGGGGAGCTCAAGGAGGCCCTGCAGCGCCCGGTCGACGAGTGGAACGCCACTCATGACCGGGTCAAGGTGCGGACGAAGGCCGTCGAGTTCACGGACCTGCTGACCACGTTCATGGTCCGGCAGGCCGCGGGCCAGGGCGCCGACATCCTCCACCCGTACTGCCTGTGGAACGGCCAGCTCGTCCAGGCCGGCGTCCTGCGGGCCGCTCCGTCCGAGCACGCCGAGGAGATCAGGCGCGGCTACGGCGAGGCCACGGTCGGCGCGTCGTCGGTGGGGGGCAAGGTCTACGGCTACCCCACCGAGGTGCAGACGTACGCCCTTTACTACAACAAGCGGCTGCTGCGCGAGGCCGGCATCGAGGGCCCTCCGCGCACCTGGCGGGAGCTGGAGGAGGCGGCCTACCGAACCGCCAAGCGGGACCGGTACGGCAACACGCTGGTCCAGGGGTTCGGGCTGTCGACCTACGACGACTCCACCACCGTCGGCCAGACGCTCGCTCTGCTCAACGCCGCCGGCGGAACGTTCGTCTCCGCTGACGGCAGGAGCACCGCCATCGACTCGCCGGCCGGCCGGGCCGTGTTCGATCTGGAGCACCGCCTCGTCGTCAAAGGTGCGAGCGCCCCCGGCGTCAACGTCTACAAGGCGTTCCAGTCCGGGCAGGTGGCCATGGTGGTCAGCGCCGGCTGGTGGACCGGAAGCCTGAAGACCCAGATGGGCCATGAGTACCACGATGTCGGCGTCGCGCCGCTGCCCGTCCCTGAGGCGGACGACAAGCTCGCCACGCTCTCCACCGGCTTCATGCTGGGGGTCAACGCGGCCAGTAACCACCCGCGCGAGGCCTGGGAGTTCCTGCGCTGGCTCAACACCGAGAAGGTGCGCGTGAAGGGCGCCAAGAAGGGTACGACGGCGACCCGGATGAGCTCCCTGCAGGTGTCGGTCGGCTCCCTGACCGGCCGCGCCGACGACATGCGGACACTCCTGGGCGAAGGCAGCGATCCGAACCTGCGCCCGTTCCTGGACGCGCTGGCGTACGCGGTGCCGGAGCCGAACGTGCCGGGCGCGCAGCAGGCCAAGTCGCTGCTGCGCAAGAACATCGAGGCGTTGTGGACCGGTCAGCAGTCGGTCGACGAGTCACTGCGCACCATCCGCCGTCAGGTCGATCAGGAGGTGTCGCGCTCATGGTGAACGCCTTGGCACCGGAGACGACCGAGCGGGTGCACAGCCCGCGGGACGCCGGGTCCACCGGGTCCGCCATCGACGGCCGCCGCCGGACCCGGCCCCGACGCCGCCAGGCCCTCGTCGCCTATCTTTTCCTGGCGCCGACGTTGCTGTTCTTCGCGGTCTTCCTGATCCTGCCGCTCGGCTTCGCGCTGCTGCTGTCCATGTCTCGCTGGGCCGGGTTCGACCTCGGCGACATCGATCCGGTCGGCCTGGACAACTTCACCGGCCTCTTCGTGGACGGATCGACGTTCCTTGCGCCGATCCTCACCAATACGCTGCTGTTCGCCCTGGGCACCGTGGCCCTCGCGCTCGCCGGCTCCGTGCTCGTCGCCACCTGCATCGACAAGCTGCGGTTCCAGGGGCTGTGGCGCACCCTGTACTTCCTGCCGATCGTCACGACCGTCGTCGCCATCGGCAACGTATGGAAGTACATGTACGAGCCGGGCGGCCTCGTCAACGGCGTCCTCAACACCCTTGGGCTCGGCTCGGTGGCGTTCCTCCAGGACCCGGACACCGCGCTGCCCTCGGTCGTGGTCGTACAGGCCTGGGCCTCGGTCGGCACGGCGATCCTCATCCTGACCGCCGGGCTGAAGTCCATTCCCGAGTCGTACTACGAGGCCGCCGCGCTCGACGGGGCCTGCCCCGTCACCGTCTTCTGGAAGATCACACTGCCGCTGCTGCGGCCGTCCCTGCTGTTCGTGTGCATCACCCAGTTCATCACCGGCCTGCAGTCGTTCGCACTGATCATCGTGATGACCAAGGGCGGCCCGGGTGACGCGACCAATGTGGCCGCGCTGGAGATGTACCGGCAGGCCTTCTCGTACGGCGACTGGGGCACCGCGAGCGCCGCCGCCTTCGTGCTGTTCGTGGTGGTCCTCGTGGTCACCCTGGTGCAGTTGTGGATCTTCCGGCGCAAGGGGGAGGACACGTGATCCGCCGCCGTTTCCCGTGGTTCTCGTATCTGGTGGTCGTGACCGGCGCCGTGCTCACGGTGGTGCCGTTCCTCGACATGGTGATGACGTCCTTCAAGGGGCCCGGCGAGTCCGGCACACTGCCGTACCGGTTCCTTCCCGAGGCTTTCGACCTGTCCAACTACCGGGCGGCGATCGACCAGCTCAACCTGCCGGTGCTCTTCCGCAACAGCGTGATCGCCACCGCCGTGATCACCGGATCGGTGCTGCTCACGTCGTCACTCGCCGGCTACGCGCTCGCCAAACTCCGCTTCCCCGGCCGGCACTTCATCTTCCGTCTTGTGCTGTCGACGATGATGTTCCCCCCGTTCCTCTTCTTCATCCCGCACTTCCTGATCCTGGTGCACTGGCCGCTGGCGGGCGGCAACGACCTGTTCGGGCGCGGCGGCGCGGGCCTGACCGTCAGCATCACGGCGCTCGCCATGCCGTTCCTCGTCAACGGATTCGGGATCTTCCTGATGCGCCAGTTCATGGTCTCGATCCCGGACGAGGTCCTCGAGGCCGCGCGCATCGACGGTGCCGGCGAGTTCGCCGTGTGGTGGCGGATCGTAGTGCCGCAGACCAAGCCGGTCATGGTGACCCTCGGGCTGCTGACCTTCGTCGACGCCTGGAACGAGTACATCTGGGCGTTGCTCGTCTCGACTGCCGACCCGGACGTGATGACCCTGCCCGTCGGCATCCAGCTCCTGCAGGACTACGTCGACCCGACCCGCACGATGCCCATCGTCATGGCCGGCCTCGTGCTGAGCATCCTGCCGGTCCTGATCCTCTTCCTGCTGCTCCAGAAGTACTACATCCGCGGCGTCATGCTCAGCGGCCTCAAGTGAAGAGCGCATCCGCCGACGCCCTGGCCGCCCTCCCCGGCGTCGGCAGGCCGCCTCAGGCCGCCAGACCTATCGTGGATGGGAGGAAGGGGCGACTGCACATCCTCGATGTGTACGCCCAGGGCTGCAACGTCAAGGAGCGCGTCATGTCGCGCAGCAGCAACGCCGCCGTCCTGGAGGGCTTCGGATCAGCGGTGAACACTGACCACCTCGGCGAGCTCGAGGAATACGTGGCGCCCGACTCCGTGGACCACGACCCGGCCCCAGGACAGGTTCCGGGACCGGAAGGTTATGAGGAGATGTTCGCCACGATGAGGCGGGCCTTCCCCGATCTGCACATCGAGGTCGAGCACGTCATGGCCACCGACGACGAAATCGCGTTCGCATACACCATCACGGGCACACATCTCGGTGAACTGATGGGGCACAGTGCGACGGGAAAGACGGTGCGTTACCGAGGCATGCAGATCAGCCGGTTCGCCGACGGGAAGATGGTCGAGCGCTGGGGCAGCAGCGATGAGCTCGGCATGCTGCAGCAGCTCGGTCTCACCTGATCACCGCACGTCCCTCCATGAACGAACCTCGCGCCCAAGAGCTCGTGCGCGTCGCCGAGTTCGGCTCACCGCCGACGGGTCGGGCCGTTGGGGGGTCGGCCTCCACTCGGACCGAGCCGGCTCTCGCATCCGGTCGTTGGCTCCCAGGGGCAGGCGCATCGCGCCTGTGGCGGGACCGGTTGCGCCCTGCCGGCCTCGCGCTTCTGCGTCGACTGGGAGGCGATCGGCGCCACCATCGCGGGCTACGAGACGGCTCTGGCCTACGCCAAGCAGCGCAAGCAGGCCGACGCGGTGAGACTGGCCCCTCGTCAAACCGGGCAGGGGTCGCGAGGACCTGTCCGGCTGCCGTGTGAAGGGTGTCCCGTCGCAGCAAATGGCGACTCTCCGATCCCGGCTCGCGGCGTACGCGGCTCGCGTATTCGCCCTCGTCCAGGAGCTGGCTGAGCCGGTGCGCCATCTCGGTCCCGCCGCCGGGCCGGCGGCATCGTCATCGTGCTCGTCGAGACCGTGACCGGCGTCGTCGACGGACTGGCCCACGAGCCGACCAACGCGCTCACCCTGGCCGTCGGGCTCGTCGCCGTCGTCATCGGCTTCGGTGCCTGGTGGACGTACTTCGACGTCGCCGGACACCGGCGGCCGAGGCCCACACGCGCGAACACCGTGGAGTGGATGCTGGTTCACATGCCGCTCACGGCCGCGGTGGCCGCCATGGGCGCCGCGACGGCCGCCGTGGGCGCCGCGACGGCCGGCCTCGTCGAGCACGCCCACGACAGCCGGACCCCCGCCGCCACGGCCTGGGTGCTCGGCGGCGGCGCGGCCGTCGTGCTCTGCGCGACGATGGTGCTCGCGGCCTCCCTGCGCGTCTGGCGTGAGGAACGCGGGCTCTACCGGCCGCTGACCCGCACCTGCGTCGTCGTGGCCGTCGTGTGTGCGGGAGTCGGTGCGGCACGCCCGGCTCCCCTCGTTCTCGGCTTCGCCCTCGTCCTCCTCTTCGGTGTCCCCTGGGGACTCGCCGTGGCATACCGCCTGTCCCACGAAGAGGAATCCACCGCCGAGGAAGTGCCGGCGGGTGCGGGACATCAGGACGACAACCGGGGCTGAGCCTGCACTCGAAGCACCGAGGGTGAGCACGGTGGTCAGCGCGGCGTCCGGGTCGCTGCCGCGGACGATGGCGAGGAGCCGGTGGGCGCGCAGCGCGTCGAGCAGGTTCATCCGACATCCCTTCTGGTGATGGGGGTTCAGGTGCGGCGGGTCGCGGTGACGGTGAGCCGCCAGGTGACCTCGCCGGTCGGCGGCGCCACGGCGCTGTCGCCGTCCTCCGCCGCGGCGCGGTCGAAGACGCGGCCGAGCATCGGCTCGACGCCGGCCGAGCGGTACGGCGCGCCCTGGGGGAAGCCGCCGAGATTGCGCCAGAGGGCGACCGCGACCGGCTGCCCTTCGGCCTCGACGGACAGGTGCAGCGTGTCTGCGCCGTCGTGCACGGACACCCGGGAGGTGAGGACGACCGCTCCGACGGCGCTCCCGTCGTCCGGGCCGATGCGGTCCAGCGGTACGCCGTCGACGCTGGGCCAGTTGCCGGCGACCCAGCGGTCGCCCTCGTCCGCGTAGAGCCGGGTCACCGCCGGTCCGACGACGCCGATCCGGGCAGCTGGGGAGAGGTCCAGCAGGGCGTTGGGCGGCCCACACGAAGCGGTAGCCGGGCGCATCGGCGAGCGTGTAGTCGGCGACGAGCGCGTCCCCTCGCTCGCCGATGCGCCGGGTCAGGCGGAAGTCGGGGCATTCCGCGACGTCCTCCTCCCCCGTCCTTCGCCAGGGCCGCGACCAGGTGTCCCCGTGGTCGGGCAGCCCGCGCACGGTGGGCACACATTCCTCCAGTCCGCCGTCGTCGGCGAAGGGGTCACCGGGCCGGACCACGAGGCGGCGGGGCCCGGCGCGGTGCCACAGCCATTCGCGGCCGCCCGCGGTCAGCGACGTCCAGCGTCCGCCGTGGTCCGGGTCGGTGGCGACGTGGACGGGCAGCCGCGTGGCGCTCAGCATTCGGCGAAGGAGCCGTCGGCGTGCCGCCAGACGGGGTTGCGCCAGGCGTGGCCGGACCGTTCGGCCGCGCGGACCGCGTCCTCGTCGACGGCGAGGCCGAGTCCGGGCAGTCCGGTGCGGTGCGCCTGGTCGTCGACGAAGCGGCAGGGTTCGGTGTCGACCAGGTAGGAGAGCAAGTCGGCGTCCTTGTTGTAGTGGATGCCCCGACTCTGCTCCTGGATCAGGAAGTTGGGCGTGGCGAAGGCGACCTGGAGGCTGGCTGCCGGCGCGATGGGACCGAGCGGGCAGTGCGGCGCCAGGTGGGCCCCGAAGGTCTCGGCGAGCGAGGCGATCCGGGTCACCTCCGATATCCCTCCGGCGTGCGACAGGTCCGGCTGGGCGACGGCGACGCCCGCGGTCAGCACCGGGAGGAAGTCGGCCCGCCCGTACAGCCGTTCGCCGGTGGCCGACGGTACGGACGAGGCGGCGACCAGCCCGGGCAGCAGGTGTGCCTGCTCGGGCAGGACGGGTTCCTCGACGAACAGCGGGTGCAGCGGGGCCATCTCGTGGAGCACACGCCGCGCGTTGGCGGCGCTGAAACGGCCGTGGAAGTCGACGGCGACGTCTCGGTGCGGGCCCAGGGCCTCGCGCACGGCCGCCACGCGCTCGACGACGGCAGCCGTCTCGGCGGGGCTGCCGATCGGCGGGGTGCGCCCGGCGGCGTTCATCTTGACGGCGGTGAAGCCGGCCTCCACCTGGGCGGTGACCTCCTCCTTGAGCCGCTCGGGTTCGTCGCCGCCGACCCAGGCGTACACCCGGACGGTGTCGCGGACCGGGCCGCCGAGCGGGGTGTGCACCGGCACCCCGAGGGCACGGCCCGCGATGTCCCACAAGGCCTGGTCGATGCCGGCGACGGCGCTGGAGAGGACCGGGCCGCCTCGGTGGAAGCCGCCCTTGCTCAGCACCTGCCAGTGGTCCTGGATGCGCAGCGGGTCCTGGCCCACCAGGTACTCCGCCAGCACCTCGACGGCTGACCGGACCACCTCGGCCCGGCCCTCCACCACCGGCTCGCCCCAGCCGACGACGCCGTCGTCGGTCTCGATGCGGCAGAACAGCCACCGGGGCGGACGAGCACCCCTCAAGCCTGTCTATATTAATTGCTAATCAACTTAAAAACGGGATCTCGCGGTGGCGTAGACACCGCCCCCGGGACGGTTTCCGCAGGCTGCGGCGGTGCCCCGTCCCCGGCTGATCGCCGACGAGGCGGGCGGGCACGGAATTGTTTGGAACCCTCGCGTGCTGATGAAGCCAGAGGGCATGGGATGCCGCCGGTGTGCGAGCCGAGCAGCCCGAGTGACCGAGGCGACAGACATTGGAGGGGCCGAAATGGCAGCGCAGACGCAGAGGGCCGTACTGGCGGGCGGATGCTTCTGGGGGATGGAGGACTTGACCCGCCGGCTCCCGGGCGTGACGGCGACCCGGGTCGGATACACCGGGGGTGACGTACCGAACGCCACGTACCGTAACCACGGCACCCACGCGGAGGCCATCGAGATCCTTTTCGACCCCGAGAAGACCGACTTCCGCGCGATCTTGGAGTTCTTCTTCCAGATCCACGACCCGAGCACCAAGAACCGCCAGGGCAACGACATCGGTCTCAGCTACCGCTCGGCGATCTACTACGTGGATGACGAGCAGAAGCGGATCGCCGAGGACACCATCGCGGACGTGGACGCCTCCGGCCTGTGGCCGGGCAAGGTCGTCACCGAGGTCGAGCCGGTCGGCCCCTTCTGGGAGGCCGAACCCGAGCACCAGGACTACCTGGAGCGTTACCCCGATGGCTACACCTGCCACTTCCCGCGCCCGGGATGGCGGCTGCCCGCCCGCGCGGAGGGCTGACCGCACGGAGGCTGACCGCGTGAGGTGGCAGTCGGCTCACCCAGCGTGACGAAGAAGGACGCGTGTGTCGGCGACCGGACCGGTCGCCGATGTCCGGGGAGCACCTCAGGGCATGGTGCGTCCGGGCATTCGGGTCTGGTCGCCCGCGGGCCGTGTACCGCCGACATGGTCGGGGGCGTTCATGCTGGCCAGCAGGCGCAGGCGTTCTTCGGAGGCGCTGCCGGGCCGTGCGTGGTAGGTGATCAGCGTTTGCCCGCCAGTGCCCGGGACCAGCAGCTTTTCGTAGTGCAGTTCCAGCGGGCCGGCCTGGGGGTGACGAAGCAGGCTGGTGCCCGTGGTCTTGTGTTTGACGTCCTGCCGGGCCCAGAGAGTGCGGAAGCGCTCGCTGCGCAGGGAGAGCTCTCCGACGATCTCGACAAGGCGCGGGTCCTCGATGTCCGCGCCGACCACCGAGCGCAGGTACGGGACGACCCGGGCGGTCATGTCTTCCCAGTCCTGGTGGAGTTCCCGCATCTCGGGTTCCAGGAACGCGGCCAGAATGCCGTTGTGTCCCGGCGCGTTGAAGGGTGAGAGCGCGATGGCGAGGCTGTTGGCGGCCAGGACGTCCATGTATGCGCCGTGGATGTACGCCGGGGTGAGTGGCCAGGAGTCGATGAGCGTGCGCATGCCGTCACCGACCTGCTCCGGCTTGCGAGGCCGTTTGCGCCGCGGGCTCTTGCGTGTGGCGATCTCCAGCAGGTAGGTCGTCGCCTCCTCGTCCAGTCGCAGGGCCCGGGCGATGCTGCGCAGGACCTGCTCCGAGGGGTTCCTGTCGCGGCCCTGCTCCAAGCGGTTGTAGTAGTCGGAGCTGATGCCCGCGAAGAAGGCGACCTCCTCGCGGCGCAGCCCCGGGACACGCCGGTTGCCCTGATCCCAGGCTTCGTCGGGCTGGACCAGTTCCCTGCGGGCGCGCAGATACCGGCCCAGTGCGTTGGCGTCTGCGGTGGCTGTCATGTTTCCAGCGTACGAACGCGTTCCGGGTTCATGGGTGGCCCTGTCAGTCCCAGTCTCGACCCGTCCTGGTTCACCCCACACCGGTCGGCGCACCATGACGGCGCAGTTCGAACGACCGGAGGAACGCATCACATGTCCCAGCTCTTCACGACCCCACTCGGCCGCGACAGCACCGCCTCGGAGGTGATCGAAGGCGTCGACCTGTCAGGCAGGCGCGCTATCGTCACGGGCGCGGGCTCGGGCATCGGAGTCGAGACCGCCCGCGCTCTGGCGGCAGGCGGCGCCGAGGTCACGCTCGCCGTCCGACGTCCGGAAGCCGGCGAGCAGGTCGCGGCCGATCTGCGCAAGGCCACAGGGAACGACGCGATCCACGTCGCCCGTCTGGACGTGGCCGACCTGGAATCGGTGCGGGCGCTCGCCACCGGCTGGCAGGGGCCGCTGCACATCCTGATCAACAACGCCGGCATCATGATGCCGCCGGAACTCGAGCGGGGCATCGGCGGCCACGAGCAGCAGTTCGCCACCAACTACCTGGGGCACTTCGCCCTGACCCTGGGGCTGCACCGCGCCCTCGCCGACGGCGACGGCGCGCGCCTGGTCTCGGTCTCCTCGAGCGGCCATCTCTTCTCTCCCGTCGTCTTCGACGACATCGACTTCCGCTTCCGCCCGTACGACGCGCTCGTCGCCTACGGCCAGTCCAAGACCGCCGCCATCCTCCTGGCCGTCGAGGCGCAGCGCCGCTGGTCCGGCGACGGCATCACGGCCAACTCCCTGCACCCGGGCGCGATCGCCACCAACCTCCAGCGGCACACCGGAGGCCTTCGGACCCCCGAGCCGTACCGCAAGACGATCGAGCAGGGGGCCGCGACCACCGTGTTCCTCGCCGCTTCCCCGCTGGTCGAAGGCGTAGGCGGCCGCTATTTCGAGGACGTCAACGAAGCGCCTCGCGTCCGTGCCCGGCCCACCCAGTTGGGCGTCCCCGGCGTGGCCCCCTACGCGCTGGACCCGGCGAACGCCGAGCGACTGTGGGAGCTGGCGAGCGACATCGTCCGCTGACCGGCAGAAGACCCTGGACGTCCACAGACTGCTCAGCGACACCGTCACGCAGATGGGTCCGGTCGGCGCGGGGCATGATGAACGTTCCGACCTCTTCGGACATGGGTGATGGAGTTCGGGCCATACCTAGGGGAGGATGGAATCGACGTACCCTCCGTCGACCCGCAGTGCGCCGCCTGTGGTGGCGGACGCCAGGTCGGAACTCAGGTACACCACCATGTTGGCGATCTCCTCTGGTTCGATCAGCCGCTGCAACAGCGACTGCGGGCGGTGCTCTCGCATGAAGGCTCGCTGCGCCTCGTCCCAGGGAAGGTCACGGTCGACGAGCTGGTACACGAAATCCTCCACACCAGCGGTGTGGGTAGGGCCGGCGATGACGGAATTCACGGTGACGTGGGTCCCTGAGGCGTGCTTTGCGAAGCCACGGCCGACCGCGAGCAGGGCGGTCTTCGACATGCCGTAGTGGATCATCTCGGCGGGGATCACCACTGCGGAGTCACTTGCGATGTATTGGACTCGGCCCCAGCCCCGTTGGATCATCTGCGGCAGGTAGGTACGGGTGAGACGGACGGCGGCCAGCACGTTCACTTCGAAGTAGCGACGCCATTCGTCATCCGTGATCTCCAACGGGTCCTTGGCGCCGAAGATGCCGAGATTGTTGATGAGGATGTCGACGTCCGGCAGGGCTTCCCGGGCGACGACGGCGCCTTCCTCGGACGCGACATCGGCGGTGACCGGAAGGAAGTCGCCGTCCGGCACGTCGGCTCTGAGGTGTTTGATGGCGTCCTCGACCCTGTCCCGGTCGCGTCCGTTGACCCCGACCCGCGCGCCGGCCCGCGCGAGTCCGGCCGCGATCGCGGCTCCGATGCCTTGGGTGGATCCCGTCACCAGCGCGGTCCGTCCCGTGAGGTCCAGGCGCATGTCTTTCCCTTCCCGACGTGGGTTCGGCGGCTGTCAGCCGTCATGGCACTTCTTCTCCTCGGAATGACCGATCATGTCCGGAAACCCTGGGATGGGGCAGTACGGGTGACTGGGGTGGCGGTGGATTCCACGATCGTCGTGCCCACCAACATGCCGCCGGGGCCCGCCGCCCGCCGATCGGGGCATGCGGTTCAGGACCGCAGGGCTTCTCCTTGCGGATCAAAGCAGATGAGCCCGTGCTCGTGAGCCAATGCGGCCGCGTACTCAGAGGCTTCCTCGGCCCCGCTGTAGGACATGCGCAGATGGACGACCGGGCCCGGGGCATGGCAACGGCGGTGCGATCACGTCCTCCGAGTCCAGGTAGCGCTCATAAGGCTCGTCGAAGACCGAGCCTGCCTCGTCGTTGTCGCGCGGACGCCAGGTGAACTCCTGGTACTCCAGCCGTAGATCGTGACCTTCGGCGCGGCTGTCCAACCCCGAGCGGGTCTTCGCGCTCACACGGACGCTGGAAAGCCGAACCGCTTGACAAGTCCCGGATCTCCGAAGGCGATGATTCTCGCGATGCCCGCCGGGGTCACGGTGAGCAGGAGGATGCCGTAGGGCTGACCGTCGCGGTAGCCGACCGCCGCCGGCCGGCCGTTCGCGCTGGTCGGCAGCAACCGCCACGTGCCCGGCGAGCCCAGGACCCGCTGCACGAGAAAGGGCACGCAGGTGGCGCGGCCGGAGAACCAGGTGCGCCAAGGTGTTGCCTCGACCCTGGCATCGACACGCAGTAGCTGTTCGAGCGCCGCGCCGTCGGCCTCCTCGACTGCGGCGATGTAGTGGGCGAGGACGGCGCTCAGTTCGCCGGGCTCGACCGATTCCCCGACGTCAGGTGGCGCCTGTTCCAGTCGCGCACGCGCGCGCTGCAGCGTGCTCTTGACCGCTGCCGTGCTGATGCCCATCACCTGCGCGACGTCCGCTGCCGGCCACGCCAGGACGTCGCGCAGGATGAACACCGCCCGCTGGCGGCCCGGCAACTGCTGGAGCACGGCGATCAGCGTGATCCGCAGGCTGTCGCGCGCCGTGACGATCGCTGCCGGGTCGAGCATCGAGTCGGGAATGGGCTGAACCCACTGCGCTTGCGCAGCCATCGGTGGGTTCATGGGGTCATCAGCAGGTCCGCCGAGGCCCGACGGCAGGAAACGCCTACTACGGTGCGACAACGCGGAAAGGCATGCGTTGGTGGCGATCCGGTGGAGCCAGGTACGCACCGACGACCTGCCCTCGAACGTCTCGTACGAACGCCAGGCACGCAGGTAGGTCTCCTGGACCACGTCCTCGGCGTCGTCCACCGATCCGAGCATGCGATAGCAGTGCGCCAGCAGCTCGCGCCGGTAGGGTTCCGTGTCCGTTGCGAAATCGCCCATCCCGATCGACATTACGGGGCGTAGGTGAGCGTGACGACGCCTGTCGCACTCGGCGTTGCGGCCACGAACCGCAGCGAGCCCGGCAGCGCACCCTCGAAGAGCCGCTTTCCCGCGCCGACGACCAAGGGGTGGACGCCGAGGTTCAGCTCGTCGATCAGATTGTGCTGGAGCAGAGTTCGCATGAGCGTGGAACTGCCGTACATCACGATGTTGCCGCCGGGCTCCTGCTTGAGCTTCGCGACCGTCTGCGCCGCCTCACCGGTGAGGGCGATGGCGTTCCAGGGCAACGGGCCGCGCAGGGTCCTCGTCACGACGAGTTTGGGAATGTTGTTCATCGCCTCGGCATACGGCCCGGTGTTGCCCGACCAGGCCTTCTCGATGATCTCAAAGGTCGCCCGCCCCAGCAGAAAGGTGTCGCTCGCCAAGAGCGCGTCGGTGGCCCGCCGGCGTGAGGGATCGTCGAAGTAGTCCAGTGCCCAGCCGCCGCGTTCGATCTCGCTGAATCCGCCCGGATCCTGGACCACACCGTCAAGCGTGACGAATGCCCCCGCGATGAGCTTGCGCATGATGGTCTCCGTTCTCGGGGTCGGACGTTCCGGCCCTCGAATATGAAGACTCGGGTCAGCTCCGAAAGGAATCGGTCGGCGTGTCGGGACCGGCCGGGGATTCGGTGCCGCAAGGTCTGGATGAAGGACCACTCGTCATCGATGCTGCGGTGGAGCGCCGCTTCGGGAAATGTCCTCGCACGCGCGACGGTGCCCTCCCGCAACCGCTCGAGGATGGCCCACGCCTCACGGAATCCGTCGGTGTCGTCGGGGCGCATCCTCGCCCGCTCGGGCATGCGACGGTTCAGTTCGGCTTCGACGAGCGGTGCGATGTCGACGCCGTTCACGACGACGTTCTTCAGTTCGCCGTTGATCTCGACGACACCGGCTTCGTAAGGAAGGGCAGGAACGAACGCGCAGCCCCGGCCTGCTCGACGGCCGGGATCACAGTGGCCTTGGGCACTCACCGATTGGCGTACAGCTCGTCCAGTCCCCCCGAGAGCGCGGCGCGCACCTGGCGGGTGACATCGTCGACCAGCACTTCGGGTTCATCATTGAGCAGCCCCGTCATCGCCGCCTCGGCCACGTCGCCCGCAAGGATTTTCGGGGAGTCGACGTCCGCCGCCAAGTCGGTGTCGACATAGCCGGCATGCACGCCGACCACCAGCGTGCCCTGCTCCCGCAGTGCCAGCCGGAAGGCGTTCGTCAGCGACCACTGAGCGGACTTGGAGGCCGCGTAGCTCGGATACCGCCGATTGGCCACCCACGACGCCACGGACAGCATGTTCACCAGCGCTCCCCCGCCATTGGCGGCCAACACGGGCGCGAACGCACGCGAGACAGCCCAGGTGCCGAAGTAGTTGACCTCCATCTCGCGCCTGGCACCGTCCAATGAACCCTCCAGAAGGGACGGGCCACCGGTGACCCCGGCGTTGTTGATGACAATGCTGACATCATCGGCGGCACGTGCGGCTGCGGCGACCTGCTCCTCGTCGGTGACGTCCAGTCGCAACGGGGTGAGCCCGGAGGCCAGGACGGTCTTCGGGTCCCGGACACCGGCGTAGACCTTGGCTGCGCCGTGAGCGAGCAGGGCCTCCGTGAAGGCCATTCCGATGCCGCGGTTGGCTCCCGTGACAAGGGCTACCGAACCATTGATGTCCATGATCATCACTTCCGTCGGCGAATGCGGAGGACTCTCTTCTTCAACGCCAGTACTCCGGTCTTCAAGGCTAGTACTCCAGCCGGACTTCTGTATTTCTCCTGGTCAACGGCCTGGCGGTGGGGAGTTTAGCGAGGGTTTGGCATGGGTGGGACGGTCTTGGGCCGACGGTCCCACCAACGAGTGCCCGCGCCGCATGTAATGACAGCGTCGGGCACGCGCCTGGTGGGGACGCCGCCGCCATCGGAACCAGTTCACGGCGAGGAACGCGTGGGCGAGCATGGCCAGCGTGATGTGCCGGTACCAGCCCACGGAGCGGCGGCCCAGTCGTAGAACCGTTCGCCCATGGCTCCCGGCCCCGCCGACAAGCGTTCCCGGTCGCCTGTCCAGGACTTGGGCAGGTAGAGCTAGTGCCGCAACAGGCAACGTTCGCCCCGTCGCGACGCCCGGCACGCACTCTCGCCGCACCGGACGAAAGCCCAAGTACGTCCAGTACGAGGACTTCCGGCCGGCACGCCGAGAGCACGCACCGGACGCCGCTCCTTGACGGGCAAACGTTGCCTGCCGCGGCACTAGCGGTCGAGCAAGGCGTTGCCGCGGGCAGTGGCGCAGGCGGCGAAGACACCGGTCTGGCGACTTCTCTTTCCGCCCGACCGTGCCGGAGTACCGGCGCTGCGCCCCTGCAGAGGTGGTGCCCTTCTTCACGAAACCGGGTGTCGGCGAGAATCAACACGTTGCCTGCCTGGCCGAGTTGTTCGGTCCGGCTGGTCGTGTGAAGTTGTCCGGCGTGCCGATGACGGCGGGCGGATCGTGGACTGGCTGCGGACGCTTGGGCCGCACGCCTCGGACCCCGCCGATGAGTTTCTGTCGGCTGCCGGGTCAGTACGGGCACTGCTACGAACAAGCCGCCGGTCGTCTCCCGCTCGGAGTGGCCGGCCGCGAGCGACACCCTGCGCGCCCGGGAGACACACCCGGGAGGGCGATGCGATCGCCGCCGCACGGCGACGGCTTCCCATGACCGAGGTCGCCCCGTCGACTCCGCTCGTCGGGAAGCAACGGAGAAGTTCCCCTGATCGACGCCTTCGACGGCCGTACCCAGCTGTTCACGTCGTACCACATGTGGCACGACGGCCGCCCAGCCGCCGACCAATGTGAGGGCTGCACCTTCTTCACCGGCCAGGTCCGCGAACTGTCCCATCTGCACCAGCGTGACGTCACCTTCGCCTCCTTCTGCCAGGGTCCCTACGAGGGGTCCGAACGCTACCGCCGCTTCATGAGCTGGGAGATGCCCTGGTACTCCGTACCCGCCGAGTCCCATGAACGGCTCCTCGCCGGCCGCCGCTTCGGCATGAAGGCGTGCTACCTCCGCAACGGCGTGTACGAGACGTACTGGACCACCGGCCGAGGTGTCGAGCGCATGACACCCTCCTACGGCATCCTCGACATGACCGTCTACGGACGGCAGGAGATCCAGGAGATCTGGGAGGACTCCCCGACAGGCTGGCCGCAGCCGTACGAGACCCGCGGCGAGCAGTTCCGCAAGGACGGACGGCCGACCGCGCAATCTGGCGTCCGCGCAGGTGACGGCGGTTGCGCAGGGAGGAGTACGCCCTGTCGCCGCCGAGGTGATCCGGCCGGGTCCGGGGACGTCCACCGCCGAGTCGGCCGACCCGGATTCGTTCCATGACGGGGATGAGCTGCGGGGCGTCGCCCCACTGGCCCGGGGTGATCAGTAGGGCCAGAGGGCGGCGGCCGCCTTCCCCGGCGAGGTGGATCTCGCAGGTCAGGCCGCCCCGGAGCGTCCAAGTCCCTCGTCGGGGCGGTGCTGCCGAGGCGTGCGTCTTTTCCCGGCACCCTCGGGGGGGCTCTTGCGCGCTCCGGCAGCGTGCTGGTGGGCTCGGCAGGAGGTGGAGTCCACGCTCACCATCGACCAGTCGATGCGGCCTTCGGCGTCGGCACCGGCCAGGACGGCTGCGAAGATCTTCTCCCAGGTGCCGTCCGCCGACCATCGTCCGTGCCTCTCGCACACGGTCGTCCACTTGCCGAAACGCGCCGGCAGACCCCGACGAACCCGCTCAGTCGGTGAGGCCCAGCGCCCCCGCCGCCTGGATCGCCAGCCAGACCTCGGCCAGGGCCCCCGTCGACGTCAGATCACGATCCGCGAGAGCGCCGAAGCGGCGCAGCCGGTAGGCGAGGGTGTTGGGGTGGATGTGGAGCGCCGCCGCAGCCGTCTCGGTACGGCGGTCGCGCTCCATCCAGGTGCGGGCGGAGACCAGCAGCTGCGAGTCATGGGCCTCGTCGTAGCGCAGGACCTCGCCGAGCACGTGCTCGACCAGCGCGGTCAGGACAGCGGGGTCGTCGGGCAGCCACCGGCCCGTCGAGTCGTCGCCGTATCGGACGACCGGGCGGCCCGACTCCACCGCCTTGGAGACCGCCCAGAGCGCCTCGCGCTGGGCGATCTTCAGTGCGGCGCCCGGCAGGAAGGGGCGGCTGATCCCGGCTGCGACGGCCGGCAGCTCACCGACGGCCACTGCCAGCTCCGGCGCCCCCAGGACGTAGCGGTCCTCGCCTCGGGTGAGCAGCAGATGGGGTTGGTCCTCCAGACAGCGCAGCAGTGCCTCGTCGGTGGTGTGGCGCACCACGAGGAGTACGGTGTCGCCCTCGATCGCGTGCCGGGCGAGCCGGCGGCGTGCCGCCTCCGGGTCGAGCACCTCCTGCAGCAGTTCGGCCAGCGTCTCGGCACCCTCGCGGCGCAGCGTCTCGCGCTCGTTGCGTACCATCGCCAGCCGCAGCGCCGCCACGGTGGCGATGTGCTGGACGACGGCGAGTCCCGAGGGTTGGGCGCCCTGACGCTCGTACGCGACGAGAAAGCCCGCCGGGCCCCCGGGCGCGGGCACCGGGAGGACGAATCCGCCGGGGATCGTCGGTGGAGCGTCGACGGAAGCGGGCAGGACAGCGGGATCCGGTACGGGAACGCCGGGCAGGAGGGGACGGCCCTGCGGTGTGCAGAGGTAGACGTCGTAACCCGACAGGCCTTCGAGACGGCGCAGAAGTGTCGGCGTGTCGAGGTTCTCGGCGACCAGCCAGCGCAGCGCGCCGAAGACCTGGAGCTGCGCGCCCAGCCGGTGCCGGGCGTCCTCCTGGGCCGCGGCCGCGATCTCTTGGGCGACAGCGATGAACGGAACGGCGAGCGGCACTTCGAGGACCGGGAAGCCCCGCTCCTCCGCCGCCTGGAAGAACGCGTCGTGCAGCGGGGGCATGTGCAACTGCGCGGAGAGCGCCAGAGCGGATACCCCGGCGTCGTCCAGCCGCTCCAGATAGGCACGCTGTCCGGCCGCGGTTCGGGGGACCGCCAGGCCCGCCGTCATGATCACCTCGGCGCCCAGGAGCCAGGGCGTCGGATCGGCGAGCTCGCTGGCGTGCGCCCAGGACACGGACCGGTTCAGACCGCCGCTGCCGGCCTTCACGGAGAGCTGGAGCGCCGGGAAGGAGAGCAGGTCCCCGACGGTGAGTTTGTTGCTGGCCACACAAAACAGCGTACGTCTCCGTGATGGACACAATTGTCGCTGGTCAGCCATGGGCCACAGACTGTGAAACCGTCCCCCTTGCATGAACGGAAGGTGAAGCGCCCGTGACGAGCTCGATCACCGAAATCGAGACCTATGGTGTCGAGCGAATCCCGGACGAGGACCGCACGGCCCGCCCGATCGATCTGTTCCGGCTCGCCTTCGGCGGTGCCAACACCTTCGCGACCTGTGTGCTGGGCGCCTTCCCGATCCTCTTCGGGCTCTCCTTCTGGCAGGGGCTCGCGGCGACCGTCCTCGGTCTCGTGGCGGGTGCGCTGCTGCTGGCCCCGATGGCGTTGTTCGGCCCTGCCAACGGCACGAACAACGCCGTCTCTTCCTCCGCGCACCTGGGCGTGCACGGCCGGGTCGTCGGCTCGTTCCTCTCCTTGCTCACCGCCGTCGCGTTCTTCTCGATCTCCGTGTGGTCCTCGGGGGACGCGCTCGTCGGCGGCGCGCACCGGCTCGTCCACGTCCCCGAGTCGGACGTCACCTACGGCATCGCGTACGCGATCTTCGCGGGGCTCGTACTCGTCGTCTGCATCTACGGTTTCCGGTTCATGCTGCTGGTCAACAAGATCGCGGTGCTGGCGGCATCGGCCCTCTTCGTGCTCGGTGCCTTCGCCTTCGCGGGGGACTTCGACCCCGGTTACGCGGGAACCTTCACCTCCAGCGCCGACCCGCTGTTCTGGCCGTCGTTCATCGGCGCCGCGCTGATCGTGCTCTCCAACCCGGTCTCCTTCGGCGCGTTCCTCGGTGACTGGTCCCGCTACATCCCGGCCGAAACTCCGCGCCGCCGGGTGATGGGGGCGGCGTTCCTCGCGCAGATCGCCACCCTGCTGCCGTTCCTCTTCGGCCTGGCCACCGCGTCGATCATCGCGTCCAAGGCCGCGAAATACGTCGACCCGGCCGCCCCGAACTACGTGGGCGGACTGCTCGCGATCTCGCCCGGCTGGTACTTCCTGCCGCTCTGCCTGATCGCCCTGATCGGCGGCCTCTCCACCGGCACGACGTCCCTGTACGGCACGGGGCTCGACTTCTCCAGCGTCTTCACGCGCTTCAGCCGCGTCCAGGCCACCTTCTTCATCGGCGCCCTGTCCATCGCGTTCATATTCGCCGGCCGCTTCGCGCTCAACCTCGCGCAGTCCATCTCCACCTTCGCCACGCTGATCATCACCTGCACGGCACCGTGGATGATCGTCATGACGCTCGGCTATGTCACCCGGCGCGGCTGGTACGACACGGAGGCGCTGCAGGTCTTCAACCGCCGCCGGCGCGGTGGCCGCTACTGGTTCACGCACGGCTGGAACTGGCGCGGCATGTCCACCTGGCTCGTCTCCGCCGTCGTGGCGCTCCTCTTCACCAACCTGCCCGGCCAGTTCGTCGGCCCACTGGGCAACCTCGCGGGCGGTACGGACATCTCGCTGCCGGTCGGCCTCGCCCTCGCGGTCGTGCTCTACCTCGCCCTGCTCACTCTGTTCCCCGAGCCGCGCGCCGTGTACGGACCGGCCGGACCCCGCTTCGTCCGGGCGTCGGACGCCCCGGTGCCGCCGATCACCGGCGGTACCGAGGAGACCGTCCCCGAGCCCGCCGTGGCCCACTGAGGCCCCTCCGTCGCCCCCATAACCGACCGCCCCGCCGTTCCGGCCCCGCCGCCGAACGCCCGTGACCAGGAGCCGTGCATGAGCACCACCACCGTCCAGGAAGTCCGGACCGCCGCGGACGCGCTTGTCGCCGCCTTCGCCGAGGGCCGCCTCGACGACTACTTCGGCGCTTTCGCCCCCGACGCGACCTTCATCTTCCACACCACCCCGCGGCGGCTCGGCTCCACGGCCGAGTACCGCGCCCTCTGGCAGCAGTGGGTGGAAGAGGACGGCTTCCGCATCCTCGGCTGCACCTCGTCCGCCCAGCTGATCCAGCACTTCGGCGACACCGCCGTTTTCAGTCACGACGTCAAAACCCAGGTCGCCACCAATGCGGGCGAGGAGACGGTCCACGAACGGGAGACCATCGTCTTCACCCGCGCCGACAACGGCGGCTGGGTCGCCGTCCACGAGCACCTGTCCGCCCGTACCGCCGCCTGACCAGGAGAGACGTTCCATGAGCACCACCTTCCGCAACTACATCGACGGTGCGTTCGCGGACGCCTCGGACGGCCGCACGCTCGATGTGGTGGACCCCACCACTGGTGACATCTACGCGACCTCCCCGCTCTCGGGGGCGGCAGACGTCGACGCGGCGATGGCGGCCGCGGCCGCGGCGTTCCCCGTCTGGCGCGACACCACACCGGCCGTGCGGCAGCGCGCGCTGCTGAAGATCGCCGACGCGATGGAGGCACGGGCCGACGAACTGGTCGCCGCGGAGAGCCGGGACACCGGCAAGCCGCTCCACCTCACCCGCAGCGAGGAACTCGCCCCCGCCATCGACCAGGTCCGCTTCTTCGCGGGCGCGGCCCGCATGCTGGAGGGCCGCTCGGCCGGCGAGTACATGGAGGGAATGACCTCCATCATCCGCCGCGAGCCGGTCGGTGTGTGCGCGCAGGTCGCGCCGTGGAACTACCCCCTGCTGATGGCGGTGTGGAAGTTCGCCCCGGCGCTCGCGGCGGGCAACGCGGTGGTCCTCAAGCCCTCGGACACCACCCCGGCCTCCACGGTGCTGATCGCCGAGATCATCGGCGGTGTCCTGGAGGAGCTGGCACTGCTGGGCGGAATCTTCAACGTGGTCTGCGGCGACCGTGAGACCGGCCGCCTGATGGTGGAGCACCCGACCCCCGCGATGGCCTCGATCACCGGTTCGGTGCGCGCCGGCATCCAGGTCGCGCAGAGCGCGGCCAAGGACGTGAAGCGGGTCCACCTGGAGCTCGGAGGCAAGGCCCCGGCTGTGATCTTCGAGGATGCCGACCTGACGAAGGCGGTCGAGGACCTGGTGGTCGGCGGCTTCTTCAACGCCGGTCAGGACTGCACGGCCGCGACCCGCGTCCTGGTCCACGAGTCGGTTCACGACGAGTTCGTCGCCTCCCTCGCCAAGGCCGCGGCCGACACCAGGACCGGGCTGCCGGACGACGAGGACGTGCTCTACGGACCGCTGAACAACGCGGGCCAGCTCGCCCAGGTCAGTGGCTTCATCGAGCGCCTCCCCGAGCACGCCAGGATCGAGGCGGGCGGCCACCGGGTCGGCGAGCAGGGCTACTTCTACGCCCCGACCGTGGTCTCCGGGCTCAAGCAGGACGACGAGATCATCCAGAACGAGGTCTTCGGCCCTGTCATGACCGTCCAGTCCTTCACGGACGAGGCCCAGGCCGTGCAGTACGCCAACGGCGTCGACTACGCACTGGCCTCCTCGGTGTGGACCAAGGACCACGCGCGGGCGATGCGGATGTCGAAGAACCTCGATTTCGGCTGTGTGTGGATCAACACCCACATGGCCCTCGTCGCCGAGATGCCGCACGGCGGGTTCAAGAAGTCCGGCTACGGCAAGGACCTCTCCGCGTACGGCTTCGAGGACTACACCCGGATCAAGCACGTCATGACGTCGCTCTGACTTCCAGGAACCCTGACATCCAGGAACCCGTCGGCCGTGCTCGAAGCATCGGCTGCCGGGTCAAGAGCTGTGCGACCTGGGGCCCGTCTTTTGGATCAGGCCTGGGTGTCCGGGCGGGTCCTGCGGGGGCGCCCAGGTCGCTCGACCACGCAGGCGGCTCGTGGATCTAACCCCGGGTCCGATGCGATAGGTTCCCGGTGTCTGGCCCATGGTGCGGCTGAACGTGTCGATGAACGCACTGGTCGTGGCCCATCCGCACTGTCGTCCCGTTTCGCTGACACTCGCTCCCTCCGCCAGCAGCACCATGGCGTGAAAGACCCGGATGTTGGTCCTCCATTGCGGATACGTCATGCCGAACTCGGTCCTGAACAGCCGGGCCAGGGTGCGCTCGCTCACACCGATGCGCCGTGCGAGCCAGGCGGCAGTCCGCGGCTGCCGCAGGTCCTCGGTCACCAGCGAACACGCCTGCCTCAGCAGGGAGTTGGTGGGGGTGGGCAGCGTCAACGGCTCGACGAGGGCCCGCCGCAGCCGGTCCCGCAGCACGGCACGCAGGCGCCGTGCTTCCTGCTCTGACAGGGACGGTTCACTGCACGCGATGATCAGCTCGCGCACCAGGGCGTCGACGGCCACGACGACCGGTGTCCGCGACCTCAGCAGCATGTCGTGGGCGGCGAAGCCGAGCGTGTGCACAGAGCTGTGCCCGTGTACCCGGTGCTGATGCCAGATGCCCGCGGGAATCCACATGGCGCGCGCGCTGGACGCCACCCAGGACGCCTCACCCGTCCGCACCGCCAGCACGCCGGCGCTGACGTAGAGAAGCTGGTGATAGCCATGCTGGTGGCGGCCGATGACCTCACCCGCGAGGTGGGCATGGGTGCTGTCCTTGGGTTCCGCCGCCGCCTTCTCTGCCTGACTGTTTTCCGACATATGACGGCAGATTAACGGAAGCGGCGCACCGTGCGGTCCTGCGAGCGTGATGGCCATGCCCACGACGTCTCACACCCCGCGTGATCTTCCTCCCGCCGCCCCGCCGACGCTCAAGGTCCGGCTGGCCTCCGGTCTGCGCGGCGTCGCCCTCGACACCCGCCCGCTGGCCCACCCCGTCTTCCGGCGCCTGTTGATCGGCCAGAGCGCGGCATACGTCGGGACCATGGTCACCGGCGTCACCATCCCGGTGCAGATATACGCACTGTCGCAGTCGTCGCTGTCCGTAGGGCTGACGGGACTGGCCGGTCTCGTGCCGCTCGTGGTCTTCGGGCTGTACGGCGGCGCCGTCGCCGACCGGTTCGACCGCCGTCTGCTGTACCTGGCCTCGGCATGCCTCACCTGGGTGACCACACTCGCCCTGCTGCTTCAGGCAGTCGCCGATCTGCGCTCGGTCCCCCTCATCCTCGCCCTCGTCGCCGTCCAGTCCGGCGCCTTCGCCGTGTCGTCCGCCGCCCGGGGCGCGATCATTCCCCGCATCGTTCCCACGCCCCTGGTACCTGCCGCGAACACGCTGTACTTCACCGCCGGCAATGTCGGGCAGGTCGCCGGGCCGCTTGTAGCGGGCATCCTGATCTCGCTGCCGAACGGCTACTGCTGGGCATACGGCGCCGACGCCGTCCTGTTTTCACTCCTGCTGTACTCGGCCGTTCATCTGCCCCCGATCATGCCGACCGGACCGGGGGCCCGGACCGGTGGGCTGCGCTCGGTCTTCGACGGGCTGCGGTTCATCGCTGCCGCCCCCGTGCTCTGGATGTCCTTCGCGGTCGACATCGCGGCGATGGCGCTGGCCATGCCCACCGCCCTGTTCCCGGAAGCGGCGCAGGTGCGTTTCAGCGGAGGGGTGGGGCTGCTGTACTCGGCCATCGCCATCGGGTCGATCGCGGCCGGGCTGTTCAGCGGATGGATCGGACGCGTGCGCCGCCAGGGCAGGGCGCTGGCCATCGCCGTCACCGCCTGGGCGGCGGCCATCGCCCTCGCGGGCACCGTCCACCACCTCCTCGCCGCCGCGGCCCTACTGGCCGCGGCCGGGGCGGCGGACCTCGTCAGCGCGGTCTACCGCGAGACGATTCTGCAGACCTACGCACCTGACGCCATGCGCGGCCGTCTGCAAGGCGTCTTCACCGTCGTCGTCGCCGGCGGTCCCCGGCTCGGAGACCTGCGCGCCGGCGCCATGGCCTCCGCCACCGGTCTCGGCGTCGCGTGGACAGGCAGCTCACTGCTCTGCGTGATCGTCGTCATCGTCGGCGCACTGCTTGTACAACCGTTCTGGCGCTATGACGTCACCGCGGCACAGCCTCCGTCCCCCCTCCCCTCTGCCTGACCGACCTCAACCAGGACCCGAACCGGCGCAACCCGCTGCTGTCGAGGATTCGCCATGCGATCCGGCAAAGAGGACCGCACGCGGCTCCGGCACCCGGACACGTACGGCACACACGCGAGGGGCCCGGAGAATCCGCACAACAGCGCCACACGGACTGCACACAGGCTTTCGAAAGCCTCGTTAGCGTTGCTGGCTGCTCGATCCCACGTGCGAACGTGACCAGGCCCGGCGGGGCGACGGCAAGTGAACTCAGGAAGACCGCAAATGGACTACTGCTCCTCGTGTCGCCGGCATCTCAACGGCGCCCTGGTGTGTCCCGGGTGTGGTGCCTACGCTCCGGACATCGCACCGGTCATCGCCGACGGTGACGTCGTCCCGACCTGGGCCGGCATGGCGACGACGGGCACAGCGGTGAGCGCATCGGTGCCGTGGGAGTACACGGCCTCAAACACGTGGCACGACGGCCGTCTTCGTGACGAGGCAGCGGCCGGGGCCGGCCTGGAGGAGGCCCCGCAGACCGACGCGTACGGCGACTTCGAGGGCGCGTCGCCCGCACCACAAGGGCGGGCGGCGCGGCGTCGCCAGCTGGCCCGCTGGAAGAAGAACCAGCGCCGGGCCGTGGTGGCGACTGCCGTCGCACTCGTCGGAGGTGGCCTGACCGTCGCCTCGATGGACCGGAACTCCGCCGACCGAGCACAGGCGGCCTCGGCGCCGGAGGTCAAGGCCATGGGCACCGCGGACGAACAGGCGGCTGAGCAGCCCCGCCCGTCGTCGACACACCCTGAAACCCGCCTGTCCTCGCACACTCCCCCCTCGCAGTCACTCACGACCGACCTTCCGCGCCGGGAGTCCGCCGCTGCCCCGTCCCACGTCGCGCCGCCGAGCGCTCGGCCGTTCGATGCTGCCTCTCCTCATCCGACGGCGACGTCGGCGACCCCGGGGCCTCGGAGCGCCGCCCCGTCCTCCGTTGGAACGGTGCCCGACCGCACCACTACGGCGGCGAAGGAGACGTCCGCGCCTGCCCGCTCCGATGACACGGCCTCGGGAGCACCGCAGGCGAGCCCCGCGCCGACGACGACTTCACCCTCGCAGATCTGCCTGCTCCTGGTGTGCCTCGGTTGAATCGCGCCGAGCCGCGCGTCCCGCACGCTGAGGAAGGGCCGCCTGCTCGTCCGCGAAGGCACCCCGGTTCGAACCGCAAAGCGACTCGAACCGCAAAGCGAGCCGACTCCACGATGCCGGCCGTCGCACACCCGCGCCGGCCCGTCGCGGTGCGACGCCGTGTCCACCTCGTACCCTTCAGGAAGGACAGCCATGGCCAACGGCGGTGACCCCGCACGCACGACAACGTTGCCTGGCGGCGACTGCGTCGTTCCGGTTCAGTAGGCGTCTTTCAACCTCGAAGGCGCAGGTCAGGCCCTAGTCGGTCTGAGCTCGTGGAGGTACGCCTCGAGCTCGGCGGCCCCGGCCAGCATCGCGCGTCCGCGGGCGGACAGCCGACCGTGCCAGTCGCGCAGGGCGGCCTGCAGCGGCTCCAGGCCGCCGGCCGCCCGCACCTGGGCGATCAGCGGGGCGATCTGCTCCAGCAGGTAGCCGCCCCGCCTGAGCTGGTGGGCCAGCCGGGCGTCCCGCACGTCGGCCTCGTCGTAGATGCGGTAGCCGGTCTGCGGGTCGCGGCGTGGGCTCACGAGTCCGGCGCGCTCCCATTTGCGCAGCGTCGCGGGTCGGATCCCGAGCTTGCCTGCCAGCGGCCCGATGAACGTGCCGTCGGCCCCAGGCACCGTGGTCGGCTCGGGCTCGGACGCCCCCGTGGGCTCCAGGTCGCGGAGGGCGCTTTCGACGGCCTGGAGGGTCCGGCGGTCGTCGAGGAGTTGGGCGTGGCTCTCGTCGATCAGGCGGAACGCCTCCTCAGCCGCGCCCTGGTTCACCGCCCGCATGATCGACGTCGCCGTCTGATGGCCGTGGCCGGGCACCAGGGCAAGAAACGCGCGCAGGGCTCCCGCGTGCAGCGGGGTGTAGGTGCGGTAGCCGTGGGGCGTGCGACCGGCGGCCGGAAGGATGCCGGCCTCCTCGTAGTTCCTGATCGCCTGCGTGGACAGACCGTGCCCGCGCGCCAGATCAACCGGCCTGAGTCGCTCGCGGATTTGAAGGTTTCGTCCCATGAGCCTGCCGATGTCGCGGAAAAGTTTCAACCGATGGTTCAACGATAGCGTTGAAGGCATGGCCACCGACATCAAGGACACCGCCCAAGCCGTCGAGACCGCCGCCGTCATGAGGCTGCTCCCGGCCCGGCCCCGGCTGCTCGCCCTGGGCGAGCCCACCCACGGCGAGGACACTCTGCTCGACCTGCGCAACGAGCTCTTCCGGCAGCTTGTCGAGCAAGAGGGCTACCGGACGATCACGATCGAGAGCGACTGCATGATGGGCCTGGTCGTCGACGACCACATCACCTCGGGCACGGGCACCCTCGACGAAGTCATGGAGCAGGGAATCAGCCACGGTTGGGGCACCTTCGCGGCCAACCGCGAGCTCGTGCGCTGGATGCGCGCCTACAACGTCCGCGCCGACAACGACGGCCGACCCGCGTCCGAGCGGCTCCGCTTCGCCGGTTTCGACGGCCCGCTGGAGATCAGCCACGCCGCGAGCCCCCGGCAGGCCTTGACCGCACTCCACGGCTACCTCTCGGCCCGGGTGGACGCGGACCTGCTCCCCTGCACCGCGGACACACTCGACCGCCTGCTCGGCACCGACGGCCGGTGGACCGATCCCGCCGCGATGATGGACCCGGGCCAGTCCACGGGGCAGTCGGCCGAGGCCGACCAACTGCGGCTGCTCGCCGACGATCTGGTGGCACTGCTCGACCAGCAGACGCCGCACCTGCTCGTGACGACCTCGCGGGACGACTGGGACCGGGCGCGCCTGTACGGGCGCACCGCGACCGGCCTGCTGCGCTACCACCACTGGATGGCCGACACCTCACCGGCCCGCATGACCCGGCTGCTGGGCGTCCGGGACCAGATGATGGCCCACAACCTTCTCGGCGTCGCCGAACGGGGCCCGGCGCTCATCCACGCCCACAACTCCCATCTCCAACGGACCAAGAGCTCGATGCGGATGGGCGGCATGCCGCTGGAGTGGTGGAGCGCCGGTGCGCTGGTGAGCGCCCGGCTCGGCAAGGAGTACGCCTTCGTGGCCACGGCCCTCGGCACGATCCGGCACCAGGGAGTGGACACCCCGCCGCCGGACACCGTCGAAGGACTCCTCTACGCGCTCCCGGAGGACCGCTGCGTCATCGACGCCGCGCGGCTGGCCACCGCCGTCGGCGAGACGCGGCCCGCGCCCCGCGTCTCCCCCTGGTTCGGCTACGCCCCGCTCGACCCGGCCCACCTGGCGGACAGCGACGGCATCGTGTTCGTCAGGGACGTACCGCAGAGCCGGCCCCGGCCATTCAGCGGAATTGGTCGAGCCGACACCTGACGGCGGAAAGGCACTCGAGGTGCGTTATCCGGCAACCGTGTAGGAGCGCGCTCCCGTCCCGGCAAGCCCACCACCGTCGACGATCAGGTAGTCCGGGCGGATGGGGCGCCCGTCGAACCAGCATTCCAGGATCTCCCGGGTACCCGCGGCGTAGCGGGCCTGCGCCGAGAGGGTCGAACCGGACACGTGCGGGGTCATCGCCTCGTGCGGCATGGTGCGCCAGGGATGGTCGGGCGGTGGCGGCTGCGGATACCAGACGTCACCGGCGTAACCGGCCAGTCGGCCGCTGTTGAGGGCCCGCACCACGGCGTCCCGGTCGACGATGAGCGCGCGTGCTGTGTTGACGATGTACGAACCGCGCTTCATGACTCCGATCAGGTCGTCGTCGAAGAGGTTCTGCGTCTGCGGATGCAGCGGAGTGTGGATCGACAGCACGTCGACCGAGGAGGCCAGCGAGCGAGCGTCGGGATGCCAGGTCAGCTCCAGTTCCTCCTCGACCTCCTTGGGCAGCCGGTGCACGTCGCTGTAGTGCAGCGTGACGTCGAACGGCTGGAGTCGGCGCAGTACCGCCTGGCCGATACGGCCGGAGCCGAGAACACCGACGTCCATGCCTTCGAGGTCGTAGGCGCGCGAGACGCTGTCGGCGATGTTCCAGCCCTTCTTGGCGGTCACCCAGTCGTGGGCCGGCATGTAGTCGTGCACCAGAGTGAGGATCTGCATGACGGCGTGCTCGGACACGCTGATGCTGTTGCTGTAGGTCACCTCCGCCACCGTCATGCCGTGGTCGATGGCGCTGGGCAGGTCTACGTGGTCCGACCCGATCCCCGCCGTGATCGCGAGTTTGAGCCGGGGAGCGGAGGCGATCCGCTCGGGGGTCAGATAAGCGGGCCAGAAGGGCTGCGAGATCACCACGTCGGCGTCGGGCAGCTCGCGGTCCAGGGTGGAGTCCGGTGCTTCCTTGTCGCTGGTGACGACATAGGTGTCGCCTCGGTCCTCCAGGAACCGGCGTAGTCCCAGTTCTCCCGAGACGCAGCCGAGAAGCTGCCCCGGGGTGAAATCTATGGTTTGTGGAGTCGGCGTTGTCTGACCGCCCGGATATCCGGTGATGGCCGGAATCTCGTCGCGGGCGTAGTCGGGAGGATATCCGCCCACGGGGTCGGGATAGAGCACCGCAAGGATCTTTGCCATGGCCGTCCTCCATCGGTGGGGCCTCCGCTCCGGCTGAACCGGTCGGATACCGATGATCTTGAATTTTAGTTGAGCATGCGTCGGCGCTGCAATGTTCCGCGGCCCCGCAGTGGCCCCGAGGAGACCGGATGAGCCCCCTCAGAACACGCGGATCGGGATCTCGGCAGGGTCGGCGAGCAGATCGGAGATCTCGTCTTCCAGCCGGACCAGTGTGATGGAGACGCCGGCCATGTCGAGCGAGGTGCAGCACTCGCCCACGTAGCTGCGCCCGATGTCGATGCCTCGCTCGGTCAGCTGTTTGTGGGCCCGTCCGTACACCAAGTAGAGCTCGCCGATCGGTGTGCCGCCGAGGCCGTTGACCATCAGTGCGACGCGGTCGCCGGAGGAGTACGGCAGGTCGTCCACCACCGCGCTGACGAGCTCGCTCACCATCGCGTCCGCCGACTGGAGCTTCTCCCGCTTCCGGCCCGGTTCGCCGTGGATGCCCACGCCCATCTCGACCGCGTCTTCGGGCAGGTCGAACAGCGGCGAGCCCTTCGCCGGCGGCGTGCAAGCGGTGAGTGCCATGCCCCTCCTTCGTCGTGCCGGTCCCGGATGCCGGGAGGCGGTCCGGGAGCCAGGGTCCGTCGCCCGCCGTCAGTCACGCGCGTCCCGTTCGGCGGCGACGCGCTCCACCATGAGGAGGAAATCGATGAATGACTTTCAGGCCATCGCGGATCGCGTCGAGATCGAGGCGCTACACGGTGAGTTCACCGACGCGGTGATGATGCGCGACTACGACCGCATCGCTTCGCTGTTCACACCGGACGGCTCACAGCCTCGCCGACGTCGCAGGTGTCCAGCCGACGGTGGGATGTGCCTCCCTGCACGTCTGCCCCGACCGCGGGTCACCGCTTCTTTTCCCCAAGCGTTCGCAGCGGATCCGCGGCAAGGCGGACCGGCTCTGCGAGCGCGGCCTCGTAGGCAGGGCGGGCGAAGACGTACGGGCCCATGGCAAGCTCACCCCACTCCTTACGGAAGGGCTGCCGGAAGGATGACCAGGTGACGGTCTCGGGAGTGGTGGTAATGACCGTCAGCAGGGGCCAGCAGCCCCAGAGGCCGCAGGAGCAGCCCAGGACCGGTGTGGTGCCGGTGGAGGGATCGGCGAACCCCGGGACCGGGTCACCGAGGAAATGGCGTACGGGATCGCCGGTCTCGGACAGACTGAGGCCGCCGTGCTGGGCGAGCAGGAAGCGTTCCTCCTCTTCCGGGCCCTCATCCTCGCTCTCCTGGCGCCAGAGGCCGCGAGTGGCCTCGGCGGCGTACACGCGCAGATCCGTGCCGTCGATACGGAAGCCCCACTGGAGGTCCGACGGCTGCTCGCTGATCGGGTAGTTCAGGAATTCGATGCACTGCATGGCCGTCATCCTGAGGGGAGACGACCCTCCACGCGACATCTTTTGGTGAGCCCGGGCAGGGGTTCTCGTGTCCGTGGCACGCACCAACGCCGACCTCGCCACAGGATGGACGGCTGGACTGCCCCGTCTCCATCGCCCTCGCCCGGTCCGTACCGGCACTCCCCACCGGCACGGACCGGAGCAGCGAGACGAAAATACGGACGGGTTTCGAAGCGCAGCAGGCCCTCCAGTGGCCCGCCCGACCAGTTCGGCGTGGGTGCGGCCGGGGCGGGTCCCCTCAGTGCACCGTGACCGATGCGGTGGTGGCCGATCCGTCGGTCCAGCCGTGGCGGTGGGCGGTCACCTTCACAGTGATCTTCTGGCCCCTGTCGGCCTTCACCAGCACGTAGGTGGACTGGGTGGCACCGGTGATGGTCTTGCCGTTGCGTTTCCAGGAGGTACGCACCGAGACTTGAGACACGCTTTACACGACGCGCGCAACTGCCGCCCACCCCGTCACTGTCTGACAAGGAGTCGGGCCCCGTCAGGGCCGAAGAAGCGAGAGAGCGGGGCACGTCGTGGGACGGCGCAAGGGCGGCATAGGGATCGCACTCGTCACAGGTGTGATGCTGGTGGGCACGAGTGCCTGCGGCGGGGGCAGCAGTGACAAGGCGGGCGGGAACGACGCGAAGGCGCCGGGAAAGCCGAGTGCGAGCGCCTCTCCGTCACCGACTAAGCCCGCGGGCCCGCCGATGCTGCTGGAGACGATCACCCCACAGACGGGAACCACGGTCGGCGTGGCCATGCCGATCTCGGTGGTCTTCACCAACCCGGTGGCGGCAAAGGCACGGGCCACGGTGGAGAAGCACATGAAGGTGAGCGCCTCGCAGCCGGTCGCCGGCGCCTGGCACTGGTTCGGCGACAAGCGCGCCGACTGGCGACCGAAGACGTACTGGCCCTCCGGCACGAAGGTGAAGATCGACGCTGACATGAACGGCGTCAGCAACGGCAACGGACGCTACGGCGTGCACAACTACACACACACCTTCCAGATCGGCGACGACGTGCGCGCGGATGTCTCGGTGACGGGGCACACCATGAAGGTGACCCGGAACAGCAAGCCGGTGCGCACCCTGTCGATCAATGCGGGCAGCGCCGAGTATCCGACGTGGAACGGCACGATGGCCGTCATCGACAAGGAGGAGAAGGTCCACATGACCTCCTGCAGCGTCGGCATCAGCTGCGACAAGGGCAGCCCCAACTACTACGACCTGACGCTGCCCTGGGACATCCACCTGACCCAGTCCGGCACGTACGTCCACTACTCGACCGGCGACCCGAATCCGGGCAGCGGCAGCGCCCGCGGCTCGCACGGCTGCGTCCACCTGTCCATGTCGGACGCCAAGTGGTTCTACGGCCAGGTCAAGCAGGGCGACCCCGTCACCATCACCGGCTCGCCCCGCGCCAAGGCCCCGGCCGACAACGGGTACGCCGACTTCAACCTGGGATGGGACCAGTGGCTCGCGGGCAGCGCGTCCGGGACGGAGACGACCGCGACGCTGTGATGCGCTGCGGTGGCGGCGCCAACCCCGGTGAAGGGGTGGCCGACGCCCACGGCCGGCAGGCGGCCACCGTCGTGATCGTCGGGCGTGTAGAGGTGTGCGGCGAGGTTCAGCCCGCTGCTGGGGAAGGTGGCGTTCGTCTTCGTTTCCTTCGCCTCTTTCTCGCCGCCGGGTCGCCGCCGGGTCAGAGGTGCTTCATGAAGAACGGCGGCAGGTGGGCCGTGACTTGGTCGACGTACTCGGGGACGTCGTAGAGAAAGACGTGTCCGGCGGCGTCGATGACAGCCGGCTCCTTGGGGCTGTTCACCCGCGGCAGCAGCTGCTCGGCCTGCCACAGGGAGCCGGCCTTGCTGCCGCGTCGGCGCCCTGGGCCTCGGCGGCGCGCTGCTGTGCCACCGCGTCGAGGGTCGCGAGCTGAGTGGCGACGGGCTCGGCGCCGAGGCCCGTTCGATCGCCCCGGTCGCCGCCGTTCAGAACCGCTTCGGCGTCCTGGAGCAAAGCAACGCCGCGCTGGTCGACGAGTGCGCGCGAGCCGGCATAGCCTTCATGCCGTTCTTCGCGCTGGGTGGCGGCCACAGCCCACTGGACGATGGTGACCTGCTCGACGTCGCGGAACGTCACGGGGCCACCCACTTTTCCAGGTGGCCATCGTCTGGGGGCCGGCGCGGTCGCCCTCGCATCCTGGCACGCAAGCTGCACCGCCCCGGAGCCTTCGACTCCGACATCACGCTCGTCAACCGGCCGCTCAACGACTACTGGCTGAAGCCGCTCGTCGGAGCGGGGGCGGAGACCGGAGCCGAAGCGGTCACCGAGGCACGGCAGTTGTCCCTGTCGGTCCTGTACTGGCTGCAGACCGAAGTACCCCGGCCGGACGGCGGCACCGGCTTCCCCGGCCTCCGGCCGCGCCCCGACGTGACCGGTACCGCGGACGGCCTGGCGAAGGCCCCGTACGTCCGCGAGTCGCGCCGTATCAATGAGAAGCGCGACCCCGCCGAGCTGCGCCAATGGGCTCTGGCCGCCGACGCGTTCGGCGCCGCGCTCGACCCCGGCCTGCCGTGCCGCGCCCGGATCGTGGAGCGCGGCGACGGGCTCCAGCTGTTGCTCGCCCGCTACACCTCGCGTCCGGCCACCGTCGAGCTCTACACCGACACCATCGACCGGGCCGAGTCGCTGACCGACGAACTCGGCTGGCGCTCCTGGTATCCCGTCGGGTCCGTGCGCGCCGCGGCCCTCGCCCACGAGACCGCGCACGCACTGCTCCACCGCAAGGCGATGCGGACCGCGCTCAAGGAGGTGCTCGGTCACACCGCCCTGCGGCTGGGCCGATGAAGGCGGTCAGCCCGCACAACTCGGTGCTGTTCGTCCTCGTCTTCACGCTGCTCGTCCCGCTGTGCCTCTACCGCGGGCCGCTGAACGTCTTCGGGCTCGGCGCCGGGGTCTCCGGCGTTCTCATCGCCACGGGCATCTACCCGGCCGCGGCCGTCCTCGGCATGGCCACCTCGTACAACCAGGTCTTCGGAGTCGCCGACCTCACCAGTACCCAGACCGCCGCACCCGGCGGATTCCCCGACTACACCTACGTCCGCACCCTGCTCACGCCGTCCCAACTGAAGTACAACCCGACCGGTGAGATCATCTTCCCCTGCGTCAGGGGCGTCCACGACAAGCTGAGCACCCCACTCGGCCGCTACTACCTGTACTACGGGCCGCACGACGCGCCCGGCGGCATCTGCCTGGCCTATGGCAACTCCCTGGAACGGCCCTTCACGGAATACCCGGACAACCCGATCGTCGCCAACTACTGGCAGCCCCACTACTCCGTCAGCCACGTCGCGTCCCCGCACGTGATGTGGCACGCGAGCACGAAAGAGCTGTGGCTGTACTTCCACGGCGAGAACACCACCACGCGCCTGGCTCGCTCGAAGGACGGCATCAACTTCACGTACGACAAGGTCGTCCTGTCCACGTCGATGCTGCCGAGCGGCACGACCGAGACGTCGTACGCCCGTGTCTTCCCGCACGAGCTGCCCTCTCGCGGCGCCCACCACGTCATGGTCTTCATGCTGGACAACACCACCGACCACCGTGACATCCACTGGGGTTGGTCGGCCGACGGGCGCACCTGGACCTACGACCAACAGCCCCTGATCCGCCACTCCGACGTCAGTGCCGTCAACGTCGGCGGTCCGCATCTGCTGTACCGCGACAACAGCACTTACGTCGTCTACAACATGGACAAGGAGAGTGGCGGCGACCTGATGATCACGGAGGTGGGCAACGACTTCAGCAGGCGTAACCACCTTGGAGCCTTCTACAACTCCCGCAGCAGTGCACCTGAGAACGGTCGCGCTGCCGCCCCCTCGTTCGGCACCGACGGGGGCGTGCCCTACATGATCTACGAAGCAGGGGAACGGCTCTCGGGCTCCATCGCCATGGCCCGCGGCCGACAGCAGCGTTCAAGCTCTGTCGAAAGACATGCGAGCGATGAGTCCGTGTGCGCACTTCGTCTCAACGCCTGGGCCGACGGCGGCCCAGGCGCCAGGGCGATGCTTCATGCGGGCACCGTAGAAGAACCCTCTGACATGTCGTTCCGGCGCGCTCGGCTGTCGGCGCGGTGGCCTGGCCACGCTCGCGCCTGACACCGACAGGTGCGGCAACGTCCGTCGGCGGTCCGCACCGCATCGCCCCACCGCGCGAGCGTCCCGACGCGAGGCAGGCCGTGCGAACGGCTCTCCGAACACGGCCTACGCGGACTCACGCAGCCTCAGCTCCGCCCCTACCACCAGTTCGTCCTGGCCGAGCGGATCCTCGCCGGTCAGCAGCCGGGCCGTCTGTTCCACGACGAGTGCCCCGAGCGCCCGCGTGTCCAGGGCCACGGTGGACAGCGGCGGCTCGACGAGCGCCCCCAGTTGGAGGCCGTCGAAGCCGATCACCGCGAGGTCGCGAGGAACCGCGCGTCCGAGCCGGCGCGCTCCGCGCAGCGCGCCTATGGCGACAATGTCGTTGAAGGCGAACACGGCTGTCACGTCCGGGTGCTGGGTGAGCAGGACCTTCAGCGCGCTCTCCCCGCCCTCCACGCTCTGGTCGGCGCGGCTCACCGGCCCGGCGTCGAGCCCGCAGGCTGCCATCGCGTCGGCGAACCAGGCGTGGCGGATGCTGGGCTCGGACCGGCCCGCGTGGTCGAGCATGCCGATGTGCCGGTGCCCGGCCTCGACGAGGTGCGCGATCGCCGCGCGGACGCCCTTCTCGCCGTCGATCCGGATGGAGCTGAACCGTTCGGTGCGGTGCTCCCGGTCGATGAGTACCACGGGCAGCCCGCGTGCCAGTTTTTCGATCTCGTCCTCGGGCTGGCTCAGATAGCCGACCACGGCGTCCACCTGGGAGGCGATCACCTGGAGCGTGCCGCGCTCCTCCTCGATGCGGTCACCGGTGTCGTACACGACGACGTGCCAGCCACGGGTCCGCGCCGCGTCCAGAGCGGCCGCGGCGACCTCGGTGAAGAACGGGTTGAGCAGGTCGGGGATCACCAGCCCGACGCTGATGGTGTCCTGCCGCACGAGCCCCCTGGCGAACCTGCTGGGGCGGTACCCCAGCGCGAGCGCCGCGTCGAGGACGCGCTGCTTGGTGGTGACGTCGATCTCGCCCTTGTCGTTGAGCGCCCGCGACACCGTCTGCCGGGACACTCCGGCGGTCCGGGCCACATCGTGAATCGTCACTCTGCGGGGTCCGGTCCCCGACGACGCCATCACTACCTCCGTACCTGTGTCGACGCGGCCGCGCCGTTGGGACACTGAGTATGCACCGGGCCGAAGCCATGGTGCGACCTTTTGCGCGGGCCCTCGACGATCATGGCCGTCGTGAGCCCTTCGCCGGTGGCGCCAGGCCATCACCGGTGGTCAGCGGTGTCATATGAGCTCTCCTTAACCTGCCGGACCCATGGACGACCCGAGAGTCTTGACACTCGGCCGTGCCGCGGCGCAGACTCCGAATCAATTCATAGCACGCTCCCGTGAGCGCTCCCGTGAACGTTCACGTGAACGCTCACGTGAACGCTCACGGACCTTATCCCAACCAGAAGGCCTCCCCGCCCGAGCTGTCAACGTCGACCCGCCTAGCGCCGCCGCTAGTCGTTCTCTGGAACGGAAAACATGAGCAAGAGAGTCACGCGCACCCGTCTCGCCGCCGTCGCCGCGGCAGCCACTCTCGTCGTACTCGCCGGGTGCTCGTCGCCCGCTCCCTCGGACAAGGCGTCCGCGGCCTCCTGTACCCCCGCCAAGGGGAAGGTCACCCTCCAGTACTGGAACACCGTTCCGGGCATGGACAAGGTCGTGGACCTGTGGAACAAGAAGAACCCGGACATCCAGGTCCAGACGAAGAACATCTCCAACGACCAGTACGGCACCCTCGGCAACGCCCTCAAGGCGGGCAAGGCGCCGGACCTCGCTCAGGTGGGCTACGACGAGCTCCCCAACCTGCGCACCCAGAACGCCTTCGTGGACGCCTCGGCGTGCTCTGCGGCCACCGCGGCCAAGTCGAAGTTCGTGCCGTGGACCTGGTCCCAGACCAGCTTCGGCGGCACGGGCGTCTTCGCCCTCCCGCAGGACACCGGCCCGATGGCCCTGTTCGTGCGCAGTGACATCTTCAAGAAGCACGACATCGCGATCCCCACCACCTGGGACGAGTACGCGGCGGCCGCGCAGAAGCTGCACAAGGCGGACCCCAACCTCGACATCACGTTCTTCGACCCGAACAACGCCGAGTGGTTCAACGGGCTCCTCTGGCAGAACAGCGCCCAGATGTACAGCTACTCCGGCGACAAGTGGCACGTCACCGTCGCGTCGGACCAGAGCAAGCAGGTCGCCGACTACTGGCAGAAGCTGATCGTCGGCAAGCTCGTGCGCACCGACCTCGCCAACGGTTCGACGCAGATGTACGCCGCGTACCAGAAGGACCAGATCGCCAGCTACGTCGGTGCCGCCTGGGGCTACAGCATGTTCCGCGACAACCTGCCCAAGCAGGCCGGCAAGTGGTCGATCGTACCGATACCGACATGGGGCGCGAACGGCGCCTCCGGTGACTGGGGCGGTTCGACCGTCGCGTTCATGAAGGGCAGCAAGCACCTCTACGAGTCGGTCAAGTTCAACACGTGGCTGAACTCCGACCCGGAGGCGCTGGCGCTGGAGAACCAGCTGGGCGGCCTCTACCCGGCGGCCGACGCGGGGCTCGAGCTGCCCGCGCTGTCGAAGGGCGTGCCGTACTACAACAACGAGAAGATCTTCGACGTCTTCGCCGATTCGTCCAAGAAGATCGACACCGAATTCGCCTGGGGCCCCACCCAGAAGACGGTGAACCTGGCCCTCCAGGACGCGATGGCCAAGGCCGCGGCCGGTGACGGCACGCTGGCCGACGCGCTCTCCGCCGCCCAGGCCGCCGCCCTGAAGTCGATGAAGGCCCAGGCGATCCCGGCCACGGCGGGCAAGTGACCACGGAATGACCGACATCGCACCTCGCGCGGTGACGTCAGGTGGCCGCCGCCGCATCAACGGCGGCGGCCCCCGGGCAGGCACCGTCATCGCGTTCCTCACCCCGTTCTTCCTGCCGTTCGTGCTGTTCTACCTGGTGCCCGTCGGCTACGCGCTCTGGCAGAGCTTCCGCGTCGTGCGCCGCACCGGAGGGCAGTACGGGACCTCGTACACGACTTTCGGCGGATTCGACCAGTACACGCAGGTGTTCCAGAACAGCGAGTTCTGGAACAGCATCGGCCGCATCGGGCTGTTCGGCATCGTGCAGGTGCCCGTCATGCTGTTCGTCGCGCTGGTCATGGCACTGCTGCTGGACACGCCCCTGCTGAAGCTCAAGGCGTTCTTCCGCATCACCGCGTTCATGCCGTACGCCGTGCCCGGCGTCATCGCCGCGATCATGTGGTCGTACCTGTACTCGCCGCAGCTCAGCCCGGTCGTCGACCTGTTCCAGCGCATCGGCCTGCATCCCGACTTCCTCGGTCCGGGCGCCGTGCTGTGGTCGGCGGCGAACGTCTCCACCTGGCTCTGGACCGGCTACAACATGCTGATCATGTACTCGGCGCTCCAGTCGATCCCGCAGGAGCTCTACGAGGCCGCCAAGATCGACGGTGCGACCAACTGGACGATCGCATGGCGGATCAAGGTCCCGATCATCGCCCCGTCGATCGTCCTGACCACGGTGTTCTCGATCATCGGCACACTCCAGCTCTACGCCGAGCCGGCCGTGCTGCGCCAGATCTCCTCGAACATCTCCAGCACGTTCACCCCGAACATGCTGGCGTACGCGGTGGCCTCCGGGAACGACTACCAGCAGGCCGCGGCCATTTCGGTGGTCATCGCCGTCATCACCTTCGTCCTGAGCTTCGGGTTCATGCGACTCACCTCGAAGAAGGCGGGACTGTGAGCAACCCATCCACGATCCGCGAGAGCCGGGGCAGCCGTACGGCCGTCATGGCCCTGATGTTCCTCCTGGCCGTCTACTTCCTGCTGCCGGTCTACTTCCTGATCGTCGCGGCGACGAAGCCGCAGGGTGACCTCGCCGCCACCAACGGGCTGGCGTTCTCGCACTTCAACCTGTTCGAGAACCTGCGCGTCCTGTTCACCCGCAGCAACGGCATCTTCGGCCGCTGGGCCCTCAACACCGTCATCTACGCGGTGCTGGGCGCGGCCGTGGGCACCCTGATCTCGGCCCTGTGCGGCTACGCTCTGGCCAAGTTCCGCTTCCGCGGCAAGGAGTTCCTCTTCTCCGTCGTCCTCGGCGGTGTCCTCGTCCCGACCACCGCGCTCGCCCTGCCGTTGTTCCTGCTCTTCTCGGCGACCGGGATCGTCAACACCTACCTCGCGGTGTTCCTGCCCAGCATCGTCAGCCCCTTCGGTGTCTACCTGGCGCGCATCTTCGCCAACGCCGCCGTCCCGCAGGAGCTGATCGAGTCGGCGCGGCTGGACGGCGCGGGCGAGTTCCGCACGTTCTTCTCGGTGTCGTCCAGGCTGATGACACCGGCCCTGGTGACCATCTTCCTGTTCCAGTTCGTGGCCATCTGGAACAACTTCTTCCTGCCGATGGTGATGCTCCAGAAGGAGTCACTGTTCCCGATCACGCTCGGCCTGTACGAGTGGAACGGCCAGACCGCCCGGGCCCCACTGCTCCAGGAGTCCGTGATCACCGGCTCGCTGGTTTCGATCGTGCCCGTGATCATCGTGTTCATCCTCCTCCAGCGGTTCTGGCGCACCGGGCTCGCCGCCGGTTCCCTCAAGTGACCGCTCTCCCCCGCACGTCCGCACAGAAGGTCCCCGTCGCCATGCAGAACTCCGCCGTCTTCGTGCCCCATTTCCACTGGGACAGGGAGTGGTACGAGCCGTTCCAGGTGTTCCGGCACCGGCTCGTCACCGCCCTGGACACCGTACTGGAGACGGCCGAGGCGAACCCGGACTTCCGGTTCACCGTCGACGGGCAGATGGCCGCGGTCGAGGACTACCTGGAGATGCGGCCGGAGAACCGCGACCGGCTCGTGGCACTGGTGCGCGAGGGCCGCCTCGCCATCGGACCGTGGCTGATCCTGCTCGACGAGTTCCTCTGCTCGGGCGAGACGATCGTACGCAACCTGCAGATGGGCTGGGCCGCGGCGGAGCGACTGGGCGGCGCGATGCCCGTCGGCTATCTGCCGGACATGTTCGGCCACATCGCGCAGATGCCGCAGATCCTCGCCCGCGCCGGGATCGAGCACGCGGCGCTGTGGCGCGGTGTGCCCGGTTCCGTCGACGGCCACGCCTTCCGCTGGCGCGCGCCGGACGGCTCCGAGGTGCGCACCGAGTTCCTCTTCGACGGCTACGACAACGGTCTCGACGTCCTGCTGGTGCCCGACCGGATCGGCCCCGCCCTCGGCGACTACGCGCGAATGACGGCCGCGCGCTGGGGCGGCGACCCGGTGCTGGCGATGGCCGGCACCGACCACAACGCGCCCGACCCGCGGCTCGCGGACTGGCTGCGGCGTGCTTGCGACGACGAGCGCGCCATCACGATCGCGACACTCGACGAGTACATCCGCGAGCACGTGCGGGACGAGGTGTCCGCCGTCGTCACCGGCGAGCTGCGCAGCCATGTCCGCGGCAACATCCTGCCCGGCGTACTCTCCGTGCGGCTCGGGCTCAAGCAGCGGATGGCCGTCGCCGAGCGCACCGTCGACCACGCCGAGCGCGTGAACGCCCTGTGGTCCCGGCGAGACGACGCGCCGTTCCTGTCACTCGCCTGGCACAAGATCATCGAGTCGACGGCGCACGACTCGGTCGTCGGCTCGGGCACCGACGAGACCTGCGACCAGGTCGACGCCCGCCTGGCCGAGGCCGCGCAGACCGCACGCGCCGTACGGGACGCCGCGCTCGCCGAGCCCGCCGCCCGGGTGCCGAGCGACGCACATCTCGTCGCCAACCCGCTGCCGTTCGCCCGTACGGCGCTGCTCGAGGTGGACGTCGTGGCACCACCGGCGGGAGCCGGGCTGGTCGCGACCGCCGCCGACGGCTCCACGCACCCCGTGCAGCTCATCTCGCAGGCCCCGTCCGTGCTGAGCGACGAGCGCATGGACGCCTCCCAGCTCGAACGCGTCCTGCGCCGTATCCACCGCCGCGAGCTGTTCGGCCGGCTGATCGACCACTACGAACTCACCCCGAACTCGCTCGTCTTCCACCTCGCCGAGGTGCCCACCAGCGGACCGTTCGACCTGCTGATCCTGCGCCGGGAGGTCGCCGAGGCGGCCGCCGCGCACCTGGGCGAGTGGCGGGTGCTGACGCTGGAGGAGGCGCGGGCGACCGCGCTGGTGCCCGTGCACGTGCCGGCCTCCGGGCTGGCGAGCTTCCGGGTCACGCCGAGCGAGTGGCCGGCCGCCCCGTCGACCACGCTCGCGAACGCCACGGCGACGCCCCGGGGCGTGTCCAACAGCCTGGTCGACGTCGAGGTCGCCGCCGACGGCACCCTGACCGTGACCGGGGCCGACGGCACCGTCCTGCGCGGCGTCGGCCGCCTCGTCGACGGCGGTGACCGCGGCGACAGCTACAACTACGCGCCCCCGGCGCGGGACGTACTCGTGTCGGAGCCCGTGGAGACGACCGTAGACCTCCTCGAATCCGGCCCGCTGCGTTCCAGGCTGCGGGTCACCCGGGTCTACGCGTGGCCCGCCGCGCTCTCCGCCGACCGCGATCTGCGCGCCGCCAGGACCGTGGCGACTCCGGTGGAGACGCTCGTGGAGCTGCGCGCGGGCGAGCCGTTCGTCCGGGTCTCCACGTCGTTCCTGAACCAGTCCGCCGACCACCGGCTGCGTTTCCACGTGCCGCTGCCCGAGCCGGTGGCCGTCTCCGCGTCCGCCGGGCAGTTCGCCGTGACCGAGCGCGGGCTCACCGCCGAGGGCGGCTGGGGCGAGTACCCGCTCCCGACCTTCCCGGCGAGCTCGTTCGTGTCGGCCGGACCGGCGACCGTGCTGCTGGACCACTCCAGCGAGTACGAACTCGTCGACGGCGGCGCGGAACTGGCCGTCACCCTGCTGCGCGCGATCGGCTCGATCAGCGTGAACATCCACCCCCTGCGCGACGAACCCGCTGCCACCGAGATCCCCGCGCCGGGTGCGCAGGACCTCGGGATGCGGATCACGAACCGCTTCGCCGTGCTGCCCTCCGCGACCGGCTGGCAGGGGGCCGACGCGGTCGCCCTCGCCGAGGAGTTCCGGGGCGACGTGCTCGTCACCCGCGGCACCGCGCCCGGCGGAGGCGACCTTCCGGACGACGCGACCGGACTCCGGGTCGACGGCAGGGATGTCCTCGTCTCCAGCGTCCGCCGCGTCACCGACGACGGGCGCGGGTCCGGAACCGAGGTGCGGCTGGCCGCGATGAGCGCCACCGGCTCGGTCGTCCGGGTGACGGGCGCGTTCACCGAGGCGACGACGGTCGACCTGCTCGGCAGACCGCTCTCCGCGGAGGCGGAACCGTCCGGCGACGGCCTCGAACTCGCCCTCGGCCCCTGGGAGATCCGCACCGTGGTCCTCCGCTAGCCCCACCCAAAAAAAGAATCTCCCCGCTGCCACCAAGAAAGTTGTGACCTCTTGCCCTCCGAGCTTTCCGCGTACGTTTCGGACCCCACACCCGGGCGCGGTGCGCTACGCCCGGCGCGTTCGTGGCTGCACTCCGACGCTCCCTCGCTCTCGCTGAACGGATCCTGGCGTTTCCGGCTGTCGCCCACGGCGTCGGTGGCACAGGACTTCGCGGCCGAAGGATTCGACGACCACGGCTGGGAGAGCATCCCGGTGCCGTCCCACTGGGTGCTGGAGGGCGACGGAGCCCACGGCCGGCCGATCTACACCAACATCCAGTTCCCGTTCCCGATCGACCCGCCCCACGTCCCGGACGAGAACCCCACCGGCGACTACCGGCGTCACTTCGCCATGCCCGCCGGATGGTCCGACGCCGAGCGGATCGTGCTGCGGTTCGACGGTGTCGAGTCGCTCTTCCGGGTCTGGGTCAACGGTGTCGACATCGGCAGCGCCGGCGGCAGCCGGCTCGCCCACGAGTTCGACGTCACGCGGGCGGTGCGTCCGGGCGACAACGTCGTAGCCGTGCGGGTGCATCAGTGGTCGGCGGCCAGTTACGTCGAGGACCAGGATCAGTGGTGGCTGCCGGGCATCTTCCGCGACGTCACGCTGACCGCCCGGCCCCTCGGCGGCATCGAGGACGCCTGGCTGCGGACCGGGTTCCGCGACGGCCGCGGGCGCCTCGAGGCGGAGATCACCGCCGAGGCGTCCGCGTTCCCGGTCACCCTGCGCATCCCCGAACTCGGCGTCGAGCAGGTCTGGGCGACCGCGGCCGACGTGAGGCCGGTCGACGCCGGCGAGGTGGAGCCCTGGTCGGCCGAGCGGCCCCGCCTGTACGACGCCACCGTGTCGACGGCGGCGGAGAGCATCGCGCTGCGCGTGGGCTTCCGGACGGTCGAGATCCGCGGTGACCGGTTCCTGGTCAACGGCCGTCGTGTCGTGTTCCACGGGGTCAACCGCCACGAGGCACATCCCGTGCGGGGCCGGGTCTTCGACGAGGAGCACGCCCGCGAGGACCTGGCCCGTATGAAGCGGTTCAACGTGAACGCCATCCGCACCAGCCACTACCCGCCGCATCCGCGTCTGCTCGACCTCGCCGACGAACTCGGCTTCTGGGTCGTGCTCGAATGCGACCTGGAGACGCACGGCTTCGAAAAGGGCGGCTGGGCGGGCAACCCGAGCGACGACCCGGCGTGGCGGGAGGCGTACCTCGACCGCATCCGGCGGACGGTCGAACGGGACAAGAACCACCCGAGCATCGTGATCTGGTCGCTCGGCAACGAGTCGGGTACCGGTAGCAACCTCGCCGCCATGTCGGCCTGGGTGCACGCCCGGGACGCCGAACGCCCCGTCCACTACGAGGGCGACTACACCGGCGAGTACACCGACGTGTACTCCCGCATGTACGCGTCGGTGCCGGAGACCGAGCGCATCGGCAAGGACGGCACGGACACGCCGCTGCTGAACTGCACCCCCGCGCAGAGCGCGCGGCAGCGGGCCAAGCCGTTCCTGCTGTGCGAGTACGCCCACGCCATGGGCAACGGACCTGGGGCGCTCGACCAGTACGAGGCGCTGGTGCACGAACATCCGCGGCTGCACGGCGGGTTCGTCTGGGAGTGGCGCGACCACGGCATCCTGGCCACGGCGCCGGACGGCACGCCGTACCACGCCTACGGAGGCGACTTCGGGGAGGTCGTGCACGACGGCAACTTCGTGATGGACGGCATGCTGCTGAGCGACGACGTCCCGACGCCCAGCCTGTACGAGTACAAGGCGGTGGTACAGCCGGTCCGTTTCGTCTTCGACGGCGACAAGGTCGCGGTGACGAACCTGCGGCACTCGGCCGACACCTCCGACCTGCGCTTTCGCTGGCGCGTCGAGCACGACGGAACGCCTGTGGACGCCGGGGACCTGGAGGTCCCGGTGGTCGCGGCGGGCGAGTCGGGGTGGGTGTCCCTCCCGCCGGTCCCGGTGGCGCACAAGGGCGAGACATGGCTGACGATCGACGCGGTCCTGGCGACCGCCGCGTCCTGGGCCCCCGCGGGCCATGTGGTGGCCACCGTCCAGTCGGACCGTTCGCCGGACGTCCCCGTGCCCGCCGTCCGGCACCGGACGGGCTGGCGACCGGACGCCGGAACGCTGGTTCTCGGGGCCGCCCAGTTCGTGGACGGTTCCCTCGTGAGCCTCGCCGGCCGCGCCGTGACGGGACCACGGCTGGAGTTGTTCCGCGCCCCGACCGACAACGACGAGAGCCCGTCGGACGGGGTGGAGGAGAGCGACGCGAGTGTCCCCGGGGTGTCCAACGCCGAGCTGTGGCGTCGCGACGGTCTCGACCGGCTGACCACACGTCGCGTGTCGGTGGAGCGACCCCACGACAAGGCGAACGCGCTGCGCACGCTCGACAAGGTCTCCGCGGCGAACTCCACCCTGTTCGTGATGGTGGAGTCCGTCTGGTCGCTCGAAGCCGGCGAGCTGGAACTCCGCGTGGAGATCGAGCCGTCGAGCGGCTGGACCACGGTGTGGCCGCGGATCGGAATCCGCTTCGACCTGCCCGACGGCGCGGCACCCGTCGACGGCGCCGAGTGGTTCGGGCTCGGCCCGTCGGAGTCGTATCCCGACAGTCTGCGGGCGGCACGCACCGGCCGTTTCTCCTCCGGCATCGACGACCTCTCGGTCGACTACGCACGTCCCCAGGAGACCGGACACCGGTCCGGGCTGCGTCGGCTGGCCCTCACGAGCACGGGTGCGGAGGTGCTCCGTGTCGAGGCCCTGCCCGACACGCACGGACGGCGGCCCGGCTTCACGCTCAGCCGCCACACGCCCCAGGAGCTCGCACGGGCCGGACACCCGTATGAGCTCCCCGCCTCGACGACGAGCCGTCTGACCATCGACGCGGCTCAGCACGGACTCGGTTCGCGGTCGTGCGGCCCGGACGTGTGGCCCGAGTTCGCCCTGCGTCCCGAGGCCCGCACGATCAGACTGCGCATCACGGCGGTCTGCCTCATCTCCAGTTACGACGGCACTCGAACCGGTCAGCGACTCCCGCGTCTTGGACAGTTCCGTGTCGACCTGGTCGAGCAGATAGTGCCGCATGCCCATCAGACTGACGGCTGT